>CBFGYW010000064.1:0-7488 GCA_965653085.1 uncultured Salinimicrobium sp. | reverse complement strand
TTTTGGCAACCAATGATCTCACTGCTTTCGATTTCACGCGAATAGCTCTGGCTACTCCTCTGGGCGGAAGCCTGATGATAGCAGCCTGGATCGTCCTGTTTCTGAAGTTTCTAAAGTTAAAAATTAAATAAATCAGGGGCTTCATCCTTGTATCTTAGGGAGTTTTAATACTTTTGTCGGCGTAACAAAACACACAACTTAATAATTTTATGTTGGCAAACAAACAACTAACGAAAACGATTGCGCTGGACCACTATGGGATCAGGAACGCCACGGTTCATTATCAACTGTCTTCAGAAGAACTTCACGACATGACCATTGAAAAAGGTCAGGGTGTGGAAGTGAATTCAGGAGCTTTGGCAGTGAACACGGGAGAATTTACTGGCCGTTCCCCTAAAGATCGCTTCATAGTAATGGATGACATCACCAAGGATGAAGTATGGTGGGGAGATATTAATATTCCTTTTGATTCCGCAAAATTCGATGCTCTCTATGAAAGGGTGACGGATTACCTTTCGGGAAAGGAGATATTTGTGAGGGATTCTTACGCCTGTGCCGATGAGAACTACCGGATGAACATCAGGGTTATCAATGAGCAGCCCTGGATGAACCTTTTTGCCCATAATATGTTCCTGCGCCCAACAGAACAGGAACTGGAAAACTTTAAGGAGGAATGGATGATCGTCAATGCTCCGGGATTCTATGCCGATCCCGAAATAGATGGGACCAGACAGCACAACTTCGCCATCCTGAACTTCAGCAGAAAAATAGCACTGATAGGGGGAACCGGATATACAGGTGAGATCAAGAAAGGGATCTTCTCTGCTTTGAACTTTATCCTGCCAGTTTTCAAGAACGCCCTTCCGATGCACTGTTCCGCAAACGTGGGGCCTGAGGGGGATACAGCAATTTTCTTCGGATTATCGGGGACTGGGAAAACTACCCTTTCTGCAGATCCGGAAAGACAGCTGATAGGGGATGACGAACACGGATGGACTTCAGAGAACAAGGTGTTCAACTTTGAGGGCGGCTGCTACGCGAAGGTGATCAACCTTACCGAGGAGAATGAGCCGGATATCTTCAGGGCCATCAAACCGGGAGCCATTCTGGAGAATGTACTTATCAAGGAAAATGGGGATGTGGATTTTGAAGATACTTCCATTACTCCGAACACCAGGGTTAGCTATCCTATCTATCATATTGAAAACATCAAGGTTCCTTCCATTGGGGAGAACCCGAATAACATATTTTTCCTTACCGCAGATGCTTTTGGAGTACTGCCTCCAATCAGCAAGCTGACTCCTGGCCAGGCTGCCTACCATTTCATCAGTGGATACACCGCCAAGGTTGCAGGGACAGAAGCTGGGGTGAACGAGCCACAGCCTAATTTCTCGGCCTGTTTTGGGGCGCCCTTTATGCCTTTGCATCCTGCCCGTTATGCTGAAATGCTGAGTGCAAAGATGAAGGATGCCAATGTGAACGTCTGGCTTGTGAATACAGGGTGGACCGGTGGACCTTACGGAACCGGATCAAGGATGAAACTGAGATATACCCGGGAGATGATTAGTTCAGCGCTGGAAGGAAAGCTGGATCAGGTGGAATTTGAACAGCATCCTATCTTCGGATTGCAGATGCCTGTCACCTGTGAAAATGTGCCTTCTGAGATCCTGAACCCAAGGAATACCTGGGAAGATAAGGCCGCCTATGATAAAAAAGCAATGGAGCTGGCTGAATCCTTCAGAAAGAATTTTTCAAAGTTCGAACAACAGGCAAATGAGGAAATCCTGAAAGGTGGGCCTATTGCTTAATCAAATAGTTGCCCCCTCTCAGTGGGAACAAAAAAAACCGGCGGAAGCCGGTTTTTTTGTTTCTGAAAGGGAAGCTTATTTCTTGTTTGCTTCCTTGATATATTTTTCAAGAGCCATGGTCATCGATGGGGTCTCAGGCGTAGGAGCCAGGATGTTCACCACAAGTCCCATATCCTTGGCTGCCTTGGCAGTTGTGTTTCCAAAGACTGCAATTCTGGTATCGTTCTGTTTGAAATCGGGAAAGTTCTCGAACAGGGATTTGATTCCGCTGGGGCTGAAGAACACGAGTATATCATAAAAAACATCCTTCAGGTGTGACAGGTCACTCACGACGGTTCTGTAGAAAGTTCCCTGCTTCCAGTCCACCCCAATCTTGTTCAGGGTTTTTGGAACATCGGGTTTCAGCATATCAGAGGATGGCAGGAGGAATTTCTCGTTCTTGTACTTCTTGATCAGGGGAGAGAGTTCAGCAAAGGTCCTTTTCCCAACATATATCTTTCGTTTTCTGTACACCACATATTTCTGTAGGTAATAGGCTACTGCTTCACTCTGGCAGAAATACTTCAGCGTATCGGGAACTTTGTAACGCATCTCATCTGCTATGCGGAAAAAGTGGTCAACGGAATTGCGGCTGGTAAGGACTATTGCAGTATAGTTTGAAAGGTCAATTTTTTGTTGTCTCACATCCTTGGCTGATACACCCTCTACGTGAATAAAAGGTTCAAAATCTATCTTCACGCGCTGTTTTTCTCCCAGTTCGAAATAAGGGGAGTTTTCAACTTTAGGTTCAGGCTGAGAAACCAAAATTGTTTTCACTCTCATACACAAATTTTTTAGATTTTTTTTGTTGTTCAGGTTCTTGTAACGAGCTTATATAAAATATAATAAGGTCCGATTTCGAGTGCGCAAAGATACAAAATAAAATAGAACCAGTTGTTGAAAATGTACTGCTGATTTTTACGGAAGATTCCTATAATGATGATCAGGTTTAGGGTCAACATTATACCCAGGCAAATGAAGTATGTCAGCTGTCCCGGGTGCCATACATAAGTGAAGATTATACTCACGGGAAGCAGCACCAGCGCAAGGAAATTCCGGTAGCTCAGCTTGTAGAACATGTAGTAGTCCATCTTCTCGTCGAGCGAAAGTATATTGGCGATGATCTTCTCCAGGGAAAACTTCAGAAGGATAAAAGTAGCGTAGGCAGTTGCGATCTGCAGGAAGAGGATCTGGGGCCGAGCGATCTCAGAATTAAATGTTCCGTAGAAAAGGAAGATGAAAAGACTCGCCGAGATCACATTGATAGCAAACAGGAGGACGTTGAAAGGTTCAATGATCTCCGGTTCCTTTCCCCTGATGAGCAGATATTTATTGGTTGCGAAGAGCATGCTGAAATCGATGAACCGCTGCGGGAACAGCTTTCGGGCTATCACCAGCATAAAGAATACTGCCAGGAGCAGGAAGGTTATCCAGTCTTGATTCAGGGTGCTTCTTTCAAGTGCCTCCAAGGGGGAATGTTTTCTACAAAGATAAAGATTTATACGTTGAAAAGCAGGCTCAATATAAATGCCTCCCGCTATTTTTGGTTACATTTGCGCAAAAGATATTGTATGCCAGATGGGATTGTAATAATACCCACCTACAACGAAATTGAGAACATAGAACGCCTGCTGCGCAATGTGTTTTCCCTGCAGCGCAGCTTCCATATCCTGGTGGTGGATGACAATTCACCCGATGGTACTGCGGAAAGGGTAAGGTCACTGCAGGAGAAATTTGAAGGCAGGCTGTTTCTGAAGGTCCGGACCAAAAAGTCAGGCCTGGGCACAGCATATATAAGCGGCTTCAAATGGGCGCTGCAGCGGGAGTACCAATTCATCTTTCAGATGGATGCTGACTTCTCGCACAACCCGAATGATCTTATCAGGCTGTACAATACCTGTAAAAAGGAAAATGCCGATGTGGCCATCGGGTCGAGATACAAAACCGGGGTAAATGTAGTCAACTGGCCCATGAGCCGGGTGCTGTTATCCTGGCTGGCCTCAAAATATGTGCGTTTTATCACTGCAATGCCCATCAGCGATACCACTGCGGGCTTTGTTTGTTACAGAAGAAATGTGCTGGAAGCCATTCACCTGAAGAAGGTCCATTTCGTGGGTTATGCCTTCCAGATCGAGATGAAGTTCAAGGCTTACCTCCTGAAGTTCAAAATCGTGGAGGTGCCGGTAATATTTACTGACAGAACCCGGGGAACCTCCAAAATGAGCGGATCTATAATCTGGGAAGCCGTTTTTGGTGTTATAAAAATGAAATTCTTAAGCCTGTTTAATAAGATGAGTATATGAAGAAGAAGGTTTTAATAAAGAATGCAAAGATCGTAAACGAAGGAGTTATTACTGAAGGCGACGTTTTTATCGAGGATGGGATAATCACTGAAATAGCCTCCAGCATCAGCGCCAAATCCCCCGACCTGAGCATCATTGATGCAGAAGGGAATTACCTTCTCCCGGGCCTTATCGATGATCAGGTGCATTTCAGGGAGCCCGGACTTACCCACAAAGAAACCATAAAGACAGGATCCATGGCTGCGGTGGCAGGAGGGATCACTTCCTTCTTTGAAATGCCTAATACTCAGCCGCAGACCACTACTATCGAGCTGCTGGAAGAAAAGTTCAGGCTGGCCGAGGAGACTTCCTACGCGAACTATTCCTTTATGTTCGGGGGAACCAATACCAACCTGGAGGAGATAAAAAAGATCGATCCAAGGACTACTGCTGCCCTGAAGCTCTTTTTAGGTTCTTCTACCGGAAATATGCTGGTGGATGATGAAAAGGTGCTTGAGAAGATATTCAAGGAGTCTCCGCTTATCATTGCGGCTCATTGTGAAGACGAGGCTACCATTCAGAAGAACCTGCAGGAACAGATCGAGCGCTATGGAGAAGACATTCCCATCGAGCTGCACCCTGTAATTAGAAGTGAGGAAGCCTGCTATATTTCCTCCTCCAAAGCAGTGGCTCTTGCAAAGAAAACGGGTGCCAGGCTTCACGTGTTCCACGTTTCAACTGCCAAGGAGCTGAAACTCTTTGACAGCAAGAAAGATCTGAAGAACAAGAAGATCACTGCAGAAGTCTGTATCCACCACCTCTGGTTCAATGACAGTGACTATCTGAAGAAGGGGAATTTCATCAAGTGGAATCCTGCAGTGAAGACAAAGAAGGATCAGGAGGCACTTCTGAAAGGGCTTCTGGAGGATAAACTGGATGTGCTGGCAACCGATCACGCCCCGCATACCAAGGAAGAAAAACAGGGAGTCTACACCAAAGCCCCCAGTGGAGGCCCTTTGGTCCAGCACGCGCTGCCTGCCCTGCTACAGATGTACCACCAGGAGAAGATCTCCCTGGAGAAGATTGTGGAGAAATTCTGTCACAATCCTGCCATTCTGTTTCAGATCGAGAAGAGAGGTTTCATCAGGGAAGGCTATAAGGCCGACCTTGTGATCGTAGACCTGAATGCCCCCTGGGCCGTCCAGCCGAGCAATACCATCTATAAATGTGGCTGGTCCCCTTTTGATGGCACTACCTTCAAATCGAGGGTAACCCATACCTTTGTAAATGGAAACCTGGTGTATAAGAATTTCAAATTTAATCCGTTAACAAAAGCCGAACGTATAACCTTTGACAGATAATATGAGACCCCTTCTGCTGCTTTTGGTTCTCCTTTTCAGCCTTGCTTCCTGCCAGGAGGTCGAGCGTATGGAAAAACCTGAGGACCTGATCCCCCGTGAAAAGATGGTAGACGTGCTGGTGGAGCTCTCGCTCCTGCAGGGCGCCAGGTCTTCCAATATTACGATGTTCCGACAGCTGGGGCTGGATAGTGGGAATTATGTCTGGAAACGGTTTAATATCGACAGCCTGCAGTTCGTTGAAAGCAGTAATTACTACTCCGAGAACTACGATGAATATCTGGACATCTATCTGGAGGTGCAGGAGAAGCTGGCAGCGATGAAGGTGGAATACGATTCTGTCAGGGAGATCAAGGAGCTGAAGCTGGATTCCCTGAGGGCAATGGATCCCGAGGATAGTCTGGAACGTGCCCGGGAAGAAAGATTCCGTGACAGTATTCTGAGACTTCCCATAGATCCGGTTACTCAGCTTCCTGAACCTGTTTCGATCTCGGATTCCATCTAACTGAATTCCTTTCTGAAAGCTGCCCCCGTCTCGGCGATCACGGCTTCCATACTTTCGAATTGATAAGCCAGTTCTTCTTTCAATTTGCTGCTATTGTAAAATGAATTGGTGTAGAGTCCTTTGATGGAGTCTCTTGTGAGCTTCCTTTTAAAACCAAAAGGAGCGAGAAAGAGCCCTCCTGCCCACCCCAGGAATACCATCCAGGGTTGCAGCCTTCGGGCAGGAGCAGGTTTGTTTAAGGATTTCGCTACCATTCCCAGGGTTTTTCTGAAGGAAAGGTTTTCAGCAACCAGAAGAAACTGCTCATTCTGTACTGAAGAATCCATCAGCAGCTGCATAATTTTTACCACATCCTTCACTCCCACAAAGCCTGTGGTCTTCGGGAAATGGTAATTCAGGCCTTTCCATACCTTTTTGAACATCACTCCGCTCCCGGTATCCCAGAAGCCGGGTCCTATGATCACTCCCGGGTTTACGATAACCACCGGAATTCCTTCCTGACTGGCACGCCAGACCTCCATCTCAGCCCCATATTTGGAGATGGCGTACATACTGTGATTGATCTCCTTGTTCCAATGCGACTCTTCAGTGATATCGGTTTCTCCCAGGTTCAGGTCAAAAGTCGCGATGGAACTTACAAAACAGAGCTTTTCTATCTGTCGGGAAATACAAAGGTTCACCACGTTTGCAGTGCCTTCTATATTGATCTTCCGAAGTTTTTTGGTATCCCCGGGATAAAAGGAAACCAGGGCAGCACAATGATAAACTCGTGTCACCCCATCGAAGGCTGTTTCAAGAGCTGGTACATTTAGCACATCTGCTTCCACCCATTCAACAGAATCAAACAGTCTTTGGGCCTCGCTCTCTTCACAGGAATATTCAAAAACCCTTTGCACATTTGCAAAGCTGCTGTCCTTTCGATGAATGGCCCTGATACTCTCCCCTGCTTTGGCGAGTGCCAGCAACAAGTGAGCGCCTACCAATCCTGTACCACCGGTGACTAAAATCATGGCGTAAATATAGTGAATTCCTGCAGTTAAAAGCTGGGGAAGAAAGTTGAGAATTCCTGGCCCTTCAGATTCTCAGATTTTATGGATTATGGTATCTTTACCCCTCTTTTTGGATTAAAAACAGATCAAAATGCATAAGAACTTTGTAGAAGAAATTAGATGGCGAGGAATGTTGCACGACGTGATGCCCGGAACCGAGGAGCATCTGAATGAAGGGATACGTTCTGCCTATGTGGGAATTGACCCTACTGCAGATTCCCTGCACATCGGGCACCTGGTGGGGGTGATGCTGCTGCGTCACTTTCAGCTCTGCGGACATAAACCCGTTGCCCTTGTGGGTGGAGCCACCGGGATGATAGGGGATCCTTCAGGGAAATCCAATGAACGAAATCTTCTCGACGAAGCCACCCTGCTTCACAACCAGAACGCCCTGAAGGCGCAGCTGAAGAAGTTCCTGGACTTCGACAGCGAGGAGGTGAACTCGGC
>CBFGYW010000063.1:0-7514 GCA_965653085.1 uncultured Salinimicrobium sp. | reverse complement strand
AAGTCTGTACGAGGATCTTGAGGTGATCTACGAATTTTACAAGGAAAAGGAAGCCTCCGCCGAAGATGTCGAGGAGAGATATCAGGCAGCCAATGCTCTCGTCGAGGAACTGGAGTTCAAGAATATGCTTTCAGAAGAAGGTGACAGCCTTAGTGCGGTTCTGCAGATCACTGCGGGTGCCGGGGGTACTGAGAGTTGTGACTGGGCAGAAATGCTTATGCGCATGTACCTGATGTGGGCCGAAAGTCGCAATTTCAAGATCCGGGAACTCAACTATCAGGCAGGAGATGTGGCCGGGGTGAAGACTGTGACTTTGGAGCTGGAAGGGGAATTTGCCTTCGGATGGCTGAAGGGCGAGAACGGGGTTCACCGACTGGTGAGGATCTCCCCTTTCGACAGTAATGCCAAGCGACATACCTCTTTTGCTTCTGTATATGTTTATCCGCTAGTGGATGATTCCATCGAAATAGAGATAAGTCCTGCTGATACCTCCTGGGAGACCATGCGTTCCTCAGGTGCAGGAGGACAGAACGTGAACAAGGTGGAAACCGCAGTGCGACTGCGACACCATCCCTCGGGAATCGTTATTGAAAATTCTGAAACCCGTTCTCAGCTGGACAATAAGTTGAAGGCAATGCAGCTGCTAAAGAGTCAGTTATACGAGATAGAGCTTAAAAAGCAGCAGGCACAGCGGGATGAGATCGAAGCTTCCAAAATGAAGATAGAATGGGGTTCCCAGATCCGGAATTACGTGATGCACCCATACAAACTGGTTAAAGATGTACGAACTGGCGAAGAAACCGGAAACGTGGACGACGTGATGAACGGGGAGATAGACCAGTTTCTGAAAGCTTACCTGATGCTGATGGGCCAGAAAACAGAAGAATAAATGATTTACCGAAGTTTTGGAACTTCATTAAAACTTATACTGTGATAACAATCTACCACAACCCCCGCTGCAGCAAGTCCCGTGAAGGCCTGGCACTGCTAAAGGATTCGGGAAAGGAATTTGTGATAAGAGATTACACCAAAGAGACGCTTTCTGAAAGGGAAATCAGGGCCGTACTCCTGGCTCTTGGGAAGGCCCCTTTGGAACTTATCCGCGCCAATGAAAAGGTCTGGAAGGAAAACTACAAAGGCAAAGACCTGAGTGAGGATGAACTCATCAGGATCATGGTGCAGCATCCCTCCCTTATCCAAAGGCCCATTGTAGTAAAAGATGAGAAAGCGGTGGTAGGTCGTCCTTCAGAAAATATATCAGATCTTCTGAAATAAATTATGAATTCTTGTCTGTTCCAGGAATGTTTAATTCCTTATTTTAACCCCGCTTTAACCCCTTGAACATCAGGTGATCAGTATCTTTGCATTAAACTGAACGCCATGAAAAGGATTGTTTTAATAATTTCCCTGATGATGATAAGCTCTTTCGGCTACTCCCAGAATATCCTTCAGGGGGATGTCGACAGGGATCTTGAACAGGCAGCACGGGATGCTGCCGAGATGTGGGCCACAGAGTTAGCCATGAGTGCAAAACAGACTGCATTAATGGAAGACAAACTGGTTGAATATGCCTTAAAGAAACGGGAGACCCTGAATTCGAAAATAAGGGAAGAGGAAAAAACCCGGCGCCTGCTGGAACTGGAATTTGCCGAAAATAAATCGATGCAGGACATTCTCACCCAGCCTCAATACGAACGTTACCTTTTCATTCTAAGACAGGAGGTTAAGAGCAAAACTGCAGATTCCAGGAAGGACTCTATCTCAAAAAAGGAATAAAGAGCCAGATCTCATTAAACCTTCCCGCCTTTTCAGGGTCCAACAATAAAAAAATAATATGACCTCCAGAAAACCGGGGCACATTTTTTCCAGTGCCATTCTATTTCTTCTCTTTTTTAGTTTTACTACTTACGCTCAGGCCCAGGACTATACAGTCTCTGGAAAGGTGACAGACGAATCAGGAAATCCCCTGGAATATGCCACCATCTCCTTTCAGGACACTTCAGACCCCCAGAACCTGACCGGCGGAATCACCAATGCTACCGGATCTTTCGCTATTGAAGTGCCTGCTGGAACATATACTATAAAAGTGGAGTTCATTTCTTTTGAACCTAAATCATTTCCTAACAGAACAATCAATTCAGACCTCAACCTTGGGACGGTAGAATTGGGAATGGCAGCCGCCAACCTTAACGAGGTTGTAGTAACAGCAGAAACCACACAGGTTGAAGTAAGGCTGGACAAAAAGATCTACAATATTGGGAAAGACCTTACTACAACAGGAGGGACGGTTGCTGATGCTTTAAATAATGTCCCATCTGTGAATGTGGATATCGAAGGAGGGATCAGCCTTCGCGGGAACGAGAACGTGAGGATCCTTATTAATGGGAAACCTTCAGCCATGGCAGGATTTGGAAATACAGACGTTCTTTCACAGCTTCCCGCCGATGCAATTGAACGCGTAGAGGTGATCACCTCCCCTTCTGCCAGATATGATGCAGAAGGTACTGCGGGGATTCTGAATATCATCCTCAGAAAAGAAAAGACTTTAGGATTCAATGGTTCAGTTACAGCCCAGGCGGGAATTCCTGACAATGCGGGCCTTTCCACCAACCTGAACCTGCGTACAAATAAGTTCAATATTTTTAACTCCACCGGTTTCAGATATTTTGATGCTCCCGGGAACTCTTATTCCGACACCCGCTACTTCCAAAGAACAGTAAACGGTGAGGTTATTGACCCTTATCGCCTTATTGAAGACAGGGAGGTAAACCGACTGAACAGGAATTTCAACACCAACCTGGGTATCGAGTACTATATCAATGACCAGTCCTCAGTGACAGCAACAGGATTTTACAGATATGGGGAGGATGAGGATATAACTGAAAATATCAGTACCCGCTACAACGATATGGACGCCCTCGTACGGGAAACAAACCGTACAGAAAGGCAGCTTGAAGAAGATAACAGCTATCAGTTCTCTCTGAATTATATTAACAAATTCAATGACGAAGGTCACGAGCTTACTGCCGATTTTCAGTATGAGACAGATGAAGAAACACAGACGACCTTTGTAAATGAGACCCTTGAATTCAACAATTTACCAGAAGAACCAAACTTCCTGAGAGAAGAAATACTTAACCTGGAAGAGCAGAAGGAGATATTGCTACAGGCAGACTACGTTCTTCCGATTGGGGAAAACGCACAATTTGAAGCGGGTTACCGCGGAAATTTCGATAAATCTGAATCCGATTACCAGCTGAGTATCGAAGATGCAGCCTCGGGCCAGATGGTCCTGGACCCTCTGTTGTCAAATATTTTCAACTACGATGAAAATGTTAACTCCCTGTACTCTCAATATGGAAATAAATTGGGAAAATTCTCCTTCCTGCTGGGGCTTCGACTTGAAAACACCCAGTTAAAAGGAAAGATTGAGTCAGAACTTTCAGAGGCTGAACTGCAGGAGGAATTTGGATTTCCAATAGACACAGATTTCGATAGAAACTATCTGGGGCTCTTCCCTACTCTTAACCTGATCTATGAATTAGGGGAATCTGAAAATGTTACCATCGGATACAACCGAAGGATCAACAGGCCTCGCGGATGGTTCATTAACCCATTCCCATCAAGGTCCAGCAGAACCAATATTTTTCAGGGGAATCCTAATCTGGAGCCTGCATTTTCCAATGCCTTCGACCTAGGATACCTTAAGAGATGGGAAAAATTGACTTTTACTTCTTCTGTATACTATCAGCATGAAACCGATGCTTTTGAAAGAATAGAAGAGTCTACTGGAAACTATACTGAAGAGGATAATATCCTTATCACCCGAACCATTCCGGTGAACCTTGCGACCAACAAGCGCATTGGAGCTGAAGCAGGATTAATGTACAACCCAACACAATGGCTTCGCCTGAATGGAAGCTTTAACTTCTTCCAGTTTGAGACAGATGGGGAGTTCAACGGAAAAAACTACGATGCAAAGAACACCAGCTGGTTTGCGAGATTCAGCTCTAAAGTTACCCTGCCTGCTGAGATCCAGTGGCAGACCAACGCCTTCTATCGCGGGGCTTCTGAAGGTATTCAGGGATCAAATGACGGACTCCTGTCTATTGACCTTGCACTTGCAAAAGACATATTTAACGATAACGCGACCATTTCCTTTAACGTGAGAGACCTTTTGAACTCAAGAAAGAGGGATTCCTTCACTACCACCGAATTCTTCGAGAGAGAAAGCCATATGCAATGGAGACAGCGCAGCTTCTCACTATCCTTAACCTATCGATTCAATCAGCAGAAGAGGGAACAGGACAGGAAGAGAGGAGAAATGGAAGAGAATGGACAAGGTGACGAAGAAATGATGGGGGGCGACCAGTTTTAAGATGTTTGAATTAGTCCGTAAAAGGCAGTCAGCGAAAGCTGGCTGCTTTTTTTATTTGTGTTAGAATCAGATACTGGGCGGTTGGTTGCGATTGATCTACAGATCTCGCCCCACCGGACGCCAGTCTTTAGATTGCGAATAACCCATCTGCCTCAATTTACCCCACAAAAAAAGGGACCTTATAAAGTCCCTTCTTTTATACGTTCTCTTTTTCGAGGCGTTTTTTCTCTTTCCTCTCATCAAGTAATTCCTTGATGGCTCCACCAATCCAGTAAGGTATTATAGAAGTCAGGAAAAGCATCACCCAGAATCCCATAAGGGCGATTCCTGCAAATGCTAAAAAGCCAAGATATTGATCAAATTCAAACATGATTTCAATGGTTTTTGAATCTTTGTCAAAGATAGAAACTCTCTTCAGGTTTTCACAATAATATTTTATTTATTTTCCCGGCAGCCATTCCACAGAACCTCAGGAAACTTTGGAAAAGATCCCCCGGCTGCTATTCATATTTTTTCTGAAATTAAGAGTTTAAAAATTCCGAAACCTTAAATTTGCAGATCTAATTATTACTCATCATGGATTATAGAATCGAAAAAGATACAATGGGGGAAGTTCAGGTCCCTGCTGATAAATTATGGGGCGCCCAGACAGAGCGTTCCCGCAACAACTTCAAAATAGGGGCACCGGGAAGCATGCCTCTCGAGATCATCTACGGTTTCGCATACCTGAAAAAAGCGGCAGCCTATACCAACTGCGAGCTGGGAGTGCTGCCTGTGGAAAAAAGAGACCTTATCGGGGCTGTCTGCGATGAGATCCTGGAAGGAAAACTGGACGATCAGTTTCCGCTGGTGATCTGGCAAACCGGAAGCGGGACCCAGAGTAATATGAACGTGAATGAAGTAATTGCCAACCGGGCGCACCAGTTACAGGGGAAGACCATTGGCGAAGGGGAGAAGTTTTTATCTCCTAATGATGATGTGAACAAATCGCAGTCTTCAAACGATACCTTCCCTACCGGAATGCACATTGCTGCCTACAAGAAAATAGTGGAGACCACTATTCCGGGGGTGCGAAAACTCAGGGATACCCTGAAGAAGAAATCCGAAGAGTTCAAGGATGTAGTAAAGATTGGGCGTACCCACTTTATGGATGCTACCCCACTTACCCTGGGACAGGAATTCAGTGGATATGTTTCGCAGCTGGACCACGGACTGAAAGCTCTGGAAAACACCCTTCCCCATCTGGCAGAACTCGCTCTAGGTGGAACAGCAGTTGGAACCGGACTAAACACTCCAAAAGGCTATTCAAAAAGGGTTGCTGAATTTATAGCCAAGTTCACCGGGCTTCCATTTGTTTCTGCACCCAATAAATTCGAGGCTTTAGCGGCCCATGATGCCTTTGTCGAAACCTCTGGTGCCCTGAAGACTCTTGCCGTATCGTTGAACAAGATCGCCAACGACATCAGGATGCTGGCTTCCGGACCTCGAAGTGGAATTGGGGAGATCATCATCCCTGCCAATGAACCAGGTTCTTCCATTATGCCCGGAAAGGTGAATCCTACGCAGGTAGAGGCATTGACCATGGTCTGCACCCAGGTTATTGGAAATGATGTTACGATAAATGTTGGCGGAATGCAGGGCCAGTTTGAGCTCAACGTATTCAAACCCGTGATGGCTGCCAATTTTCTTCAGAGCGCTCAGCTGTTGGGGGATGCCTGCTGCTCTTTTGTTGAACACTGTGCCGTTGGAATTGAACCAAACCACCCGAGAATTCAGGAGCTGTTGAACAATTCCCTGATGCTGGTGACTGCCCTGAACACTAAAATCGGTTACTATAAGGCTGCCGAGATTGCCAACACTGCCCACAGGAATGGCACCACTCTTAAGGAAGAGGCTGTAAACCTGGGATATGTGACTGCTGAAGATTTTGATGCCTGGGTCAATCCGAAAGACATGGTAGGGGGATTAAAATAAGCTTTCCCGCAAATGTATAAATAAGCCCTCAGATGTATTCTGGGGGTTTTTTATTGGCCGTAGGAGAGCCAGAGGTTAAGACAGAAAACAGCTACACAAATTATCCCCTCATATTTTACAAATTTCTGATTTTAATACCCTATTTTCACAGCTACAAATCCCTACAATGACTAAATTATTGAAACTCGACTTCGGGACCCTGAAGATCATTAACAACAATATCCTGATTTCCGAACTCAATGAAGGTATCCTTCTCGATGTGGAAAGCAACAGAAGGCTGCTGCAGATTGGCCTGGAGGAATTCGGCGGTAAACCTTATGGCTACATCTCTAATCGGGTCTACTCCTATGCGGTAGATCCATTGGTTTATAAGGAATCTGCAGATTATCCGGCCTTGATAGCCATTGCTGTGGTAACCGAAAGAGAAATCGGAAGGAAAAGCGCCCAGGTGGAGCGCAGCTTCTACTATGATAAGAACAGCTTTGAGATCTTCAGCTCCCTGGACAAGGCAGTTGCCTGGATGAGCGCTTCCCTGCAACAGGTGAAAACTGATACCCTTCAACGGCAGGAGATCCTGCCCTAACTATTCTTCAGCACGATTTCAGTATCGGGGATGAGTCTCCCGGGCTACTGAATATAATGGAATACCTGAAAAGGTCTGACTACCCGAACAGGAGTTTGGAGTCAATAGTGAAGGAATTGATGAAATCCCTGGACTTCTGAATAAATGGGGCCATTACCACATCCTCTTTCACCAGTGGCACTTCAATCCTGTAAACGTGGATAAGATGCTCCAGAAAGTCTGAGGTCTTATGAGGCTTCCGGTAAGACATCGCCTGAGAGGCATTGAAAAGTTCTATTCCAAGCACTGTGGTAATATTTTCCAGCACCTTTATCAGCTTGGTAGCCGAGTTGGCCCCCATGCTCACGTGATCCTCCTGCCCATTTGAGGAAACAATGGAATCTATGCTCGCGGGGGTGGCAAGTTGTTTGTTCTGGCTCACGATACTTGCTGCAGTATACTGTGGAATCATAAAGCCACTGTTCAGTCCAGGCGCATCAACAAGGAAGGCAGGGCCCCGAAGTCCGGAAACCAGCTGGTATATTCTTCTTTCTGAAATGTTCCCCAGCTCTGCCATTGCAATGGCAAGATAGTCCATCG
>CBFGYW010000062.1:0-7572 GCA_965653085.1 uncultured Salinimicrobium sp. | reverse complement strand
TATTTTGTTATCTCTGCTAAGGTTAAAAGCCACCGCTACCGCCGAGTCGGGCAGCACCAGTCGGGCCTTCCATACCCCTGAAGAATCGGTGAAATCAATATCCTGCGGATAGGCTTCGGTGCCCACGAAATAGTGGTAATAAGCCTCCAGTTCAGCCTCCTCTTCAGCTGCATCGGACTCATACGTAAGGTACAGCGTGTCACCCGGTTGGGGGTTTTCTTTGGAAAGGTGCAGGGCCCCCAGGTCTCGACCCGGATCCTGTGCGGCCTTATCGTCATCGCCGCAGGAGGTAAGGGCAAGGGCGCAGCCGGAAATAAGTAGAATAGCTCTCGTTTTCATTGGTGTTGGTGGTATTGGTTTGACTTTATGGCTAATATCATGGTGAAATTAATAAAAATATAATTATTGTAGGCCTTCCTTTGTGGGAAAGACTTGAATATTCGCATCTACCGTCGCCGCAGCTGCTCCCAATATTCCACTTACATCAGCCGGAGCTCACCCCTTTCTTACCCCCTTGCGAAGGGGTGAGAAAGGGGTGAGCTAGGGGTAATCAAGGGGTGAGTTAGGGGGGAGATAGGGAGCTGGTCCATACTGGAATTTGCCAATCCGAAGATCTCGCCCGGCAGCAACGTGTCCCGCTGCGTGTGATCTTCAGATCCCAGTCTTTTGCACACCCAGCTTAAGAGAATGTCCTTACTCTTCAGAAAAAATAGATTATTTAACATTCCCTTTTCAGCACGACGGAAAATGTCGCTGCTGTTCTTTATATTTAATCCTGAATCAATAACAGCAATTTTATGTCCCTGGAACGCCACCGAATTATAATTTCAAAACTTAGGAGAGGTCCGCAGTCTTATGAGGAGCTGCAGGATTATATGGAGATGCAGATGGATATCTCGGGCAGCAGACTCACGTCTTCGCTCCGGACCTTTCAGCGCGATATTGAACGGATTCTAAGCCTCTACGATATTGACATCTCCTATAACACCTCCACGAGGAAATATGAAATAATCTATGACGGGAATGAGGAGCACAACGAACGCCTGATGGAAGCTTACGAGATCTACAATGCCCTGAACATATCTTCGAATTTTTCCCGTGATGTAATAGTAGAGCGGCGCAAACCCCTGGGGACGGAGAATCTTCACGGGCTGCTGCACGCCATCAAGAATCGCTGCAGCGTGACTTTTCTGTATGAGAAATTTACAACCGGGGAGGCAGGGCACAGGAAGGTGCATCCCGTAGCCTTGAAGGAATCGCGGTACAGGTGGTATCTGCTGGCAGAGGATCAGGCAGACGGGACGGTGAAATCATTTGGGCTGGACCGGATCTCGGATCTCGAGATTTCCACCAGGAAGTTTGAAGCCATAGATTATGATGCTGAAAAGGAGTACAGGCACAGCTTCGGGATCATCAATGGGGTTGAAAAGGAGCCCGAGAGGATCCTGCTTTCCTTCACTCCCAAGGAAGGCCGGTATATCAGGTCCTTTCCGCTGCATCACAGCCAGAAGGAAGTCCTTATAAACGAGGAGGAATGGCGTTTTGAGTACTATATCCTTCCAACCCACGATTTTGCGATGGAGGTACTCTCATACGGTGCGGAAGTGAAGGTGCTGGAGCCAAAGAGTTTCAGGAAAAAGATCGTACAGCAGCTGAAGGCAGCAATGGAAAGATATTAATACCATTATACTTCTCTTCAGGATAATTTTAAATAATAAAGAAAATGAATATACTTTACCTGCACGGGTTGGACAGTAAATTAAGCCAGGAAAAGCGGGACGTACTGGAAAAATATGGGGAGGTCTTTGCGCCGGACCTGGATTACTACAGCAACCCTAATATCATAGAATGGATTCTGGAGACCTATTCAGGTATAGACATAAACACGATTATTGGCAGCAGTATGGGAGGCTTTGCGGGATATCATATCTCCAATGTGTTATTCCGCCCTGCCCTCTTGTTCAATCCGGCGTTTAAGAGGAGGTCGGTACACCAGGAGCTTCCCGGGGATATCAACGAGTATAATAATTTAAAGCAGATAATCATCGGGCAACGGGACCAGGTGGTACTGCCTTCGGATACGCTCTCTTTTCTATCGGAAAACTTTAATCCGGTTACTGATATTTACCTTCGGCTGGTACCACGGCTGGAACACAGGATTCCGGTTGAACTTTTTGAAGAGGAGGTGGATTCCTTCTTCGGGAAGTTGTGCTATTAGAAAGGTATCTTCAGATTATTCCACGCGGAAATAATGGATGCTTTGGATCTGCTCTCCATTTTTATTGAGGCCTTTCACCTCCACCTTGAACAGACCTTCAATATCTGAGGTATAGAATTCTTTTTTAATGACAGATCGGTTCTTCAGGCTGAGATTATGATCCCACAATAGCTGGGTCCTGTAATCGGGGATGTTCTGGAGCTGCCCTTTTTCTGAATAATCTGGCTGGTAGTAATCTGCCTCCAGAAGGGGATATAAATACTCGTAATCCAGAAGCTGATTTCTGTCACCATAATTGCCCTCCCTGGTCTGTACGTCAATGATTCCGGCAAACAATTCAGGCCCATATCTGTAATTCCCTACAACTACGGTTATCTTTTCTATTTCCCTTGCATTAAAGCCAACGAGTTCGGAATTATCGTTCAGGAGGATTCCGTCGAGGAGAACGAGGGGGCGCAGGTTGGCCATTCCGGAGATATCGACCTTTTCATCCTCGTAATTATATACTTTGAACATATAGTTGTCCCCCACCCTCCTTACGGCAGCAGTGGTAATGATCTCTATAAAAGTCTCGGTGACGGTATTGAATCGGGTATAATCATCCAGAACATATTCGATGCCCAGGGGAGTATAAAAATGATCCTTGACCACAGGGAAGGCTGCACTGTCTGTCTTGTTTTCAAAATATGCATTCTCGATCTGGTTGGCTGTGCTTTTGAATTCAATCCAATCCCTCAGCTCCTCATCAATCTGCAGGGCTGCCACTTTTTTCCTGGGATGAATATGATCCAGAATTGACTGTTCCAGATTCACCTCAAATTCATCTGTGTTGTCTCCCACCACATATACATTGATGTCCTTATAGCTGTATTCGCCTTCATCCAGGGAAAAGAAAAATTCGCCTTTGGAATTCGTGCGGTCCAGTTTAAGGATGTACTGTTTTCCCGGAATAGCCAGGGCAACCGTCCTGTTGGCAACGCCCAGGGCTTCTCCTTTTGCAGTTATGGAGCCCTGGATCAGGCTTCCGCGGATGCTGGGAACAAAAAACTGGTCCTGATCTACCTCTACCTCAAGCTGGTTCTGTGATTTCAGGATCTCCAGGGGTTTCACCCTTTCCACTGAAATGCTGAAAGGGCTCCTGAAAGAATTGTCATTCCGGATGGTGAGTTCCACCTTTTCCCGCAGGCCATAGTTGCCTTTATTGGTGCTTATCGAAACTCCCTGAATGTTTTTATTGGAAGAGCCAGAATCCTCAGTCTTATAACTTACCTGCACCTGGGCACCTTCATCATTAGAAGGAAGGGGCTGGAATGGGTTTATAAGCAGGAACTCCCGGTCAGCAAACTTTGGGTGCTTGTTATTGTTCATCGACCAGCCTGTGGCAGCTATCAAAAAGTATTCTCCTGAAGGCAGGGTGGAACCGATAAAGAATTTGCCATTCCCTACCCCGTCCTTCAGAAAAACCTTCTGAATATCCAGCCTTTCCCCTGCAGCATTATAGAGGCCCACTTCAGCAACCTTGCTGATGTCGCTTAAAGAGTTGTCCTGAAAAGTAGCCAGGACCTGGTAATAAAGATTGGAGCCGGAGACAAAGAGTTCATCCGAAGATGTAATCCTGATGATCTCCTCCTGAAGATTTTCAGAGGCAGCCTGAGCCTGAACGTTTCCAATTTGACAGAAAACGAGCAGCCAAAGAAGTAAAACCGATGAGATTAATCTATCCAAAATTCAGGTTTATTTTGTGAGGAAAAGGTCTCACAGTTTACACATTCAGATCTTACAATAACATACAGGGAGTCTGTTTCAATAGTTTCGGGAATAACTTCATAGTCGTGATTCTTCAACGCATTATATAGAGCCGCCCGGTCATTGGCATCGCCATCATACATAGGATGTACATTGTCGAGATAATCCAGGGTTATTTCTTCACATTCGAAAAAATAAGGGGGAAGTTGGATATCAAAATCTGAATGGTCGAAGAAAATCCTCCTGGATTCTTTTATCGCCACCCCAAAATATCCTATCACCAGGTCGTCCTCATTGGCTACGTTAAAGATGTTTCCCTGGATGGTGCCCGGAAGGTTCTGTGACAGAATGCTTTCAGAATTTCCCAGATCCTTCAGGATTTTATAGAATGCGTACGCTTCAGGAGTCTCGACATACTGAGAGACTTTAATTCCATAGCGTTCACGGAGCATGGGATCGTTTGCGGGAATGAATCTAATGGGGATGGCTTCAGCTGAATTTTCGCTCAGGTTAGAGGTTGTCATTTGATTCACCCCCTGGGAAAAGCCGGAGGAATAACAGAATCTGCCTTCATTATTTTCCAGCAACTCCATTACAATATCAAATTCTGCTCCACCGATTTTTACGCTGTCGAGGACGGTTTTAAATCCGGTGAACCTAGGGGGTGCAATTCTATAGGACTCCTCGTACTCGTACCTGAAATAACTTCCACTGGCTGCACTTCCTCTGGAATCGGCATAGATCTGAATCCCGTCAACCCCATTTTTTGTCAGTCTTTCAGCGTAGAGTCCGGTGAACTCAGCAGGTTCGGGTAAGCTTACTTCCGAAGAATTGTACACCATTCCATCGCTTGTCTCTATCACCAGGGTGTAGGAGACATCGGGTTTGGCAGCAAAAGCCTGGTTTGAATAATATATCCCATCAGCGGCCTGTGAAAACTGAAAGGTTTCCCCGTTACTGGCAGAGACCATTACTTCTGCACTGTTTTCCAGTAAAATGCCTTCTTCTTCCAGGGGAATGGTCTTGGATAATTTAACCGACTGGGTTTCCAGAGTATCGGAAATAGTGGATTCCACTACCAGAACAGACTCAAAATCCTTTATAACGGGCACAAATTCTTCCTGGCAACCAAGGGTCAGTGCCAACAACAATACCAGGTATATCGATTTGCTCTTCATGCTAAAACTTGAAATTGTATGTTATGGTAGGGATTGGAATTGAGAAAATGGAGGTCTTATAGGAACGGATCTGGCCCTCGTCATTTACAAAATAGACGGAATAGGGGTTGTTTCTTCCCAGCACATTGTACACCGAAATGTTCCAGAAGCTGTGCGCGAGCTTCTCCTTCTTGTGGTTCCCTTCTATATTTATCCCAAGGTCCAGTCGGTAGTAATCAGGGATCCGATATTTATTCCTGTCGCTATACAATACCTGTTCCTCTCCTGCGTAGTCAAAGCGGCCCACAGGATAGGTAACAGGGCGCCCGGTCTGGTAAGAAAAGTTGGCAGAAACACTGTATCTTTTGGTGATCCTGTAATTCCCCACGAAGGAAAAATCGTGTGGCCTGTCGTGGTTGGCGGGAAAGAAATTTCCCTTGTTCACCCTTTCCTGAAGGATGGGGCTGTCAAGTTTCACGAAGGTACGGGAGTAGCTGTAGCCAAGGTAACCATTTAGTTTACCGGTCTCTCTCTTAAGCAGGAATTCCACTCCGTATGCTTTGCCTTCTCCCTGCAACAATTCGGTTTCTATGTTTTCATTCAGAATAAGATCGGCTCCTACTTTATAATCCAGCAGGTCATCCATTGTCTTATAATAGGTCTCTACACTCAGCTCCAGATCCTGATCGTTGAAATTCTTGTAAAGCCCAAGGGCAAACTGATTGGCTCTCTGCGGCCCGATGTTGTAATCGGAAAGTTTATAGGTATCGGTGGGCGAAACAGTGGTATTGTTGGACAGAAGATGGATATACTGGATGGTGTTGTTGTAGCTTCCCTTGATCGAAAGGGAAGGCCATAACAGATAGCGCAGAGAAGCCCTTACTTCGGGGCCTCCGTAGGTTTTGATAGCTTCATTATTCCCGAACTCCAGTCTTTCAACTACAGAAGATTCGCTTTTAATGACCCCCTCCTGATATCTGTTCTGAATTGCCGGCCCCAATGCGGAGTAGGTGGAAAACCGAAGCCCCAGGTTCATCAGTAGTTTATCGGTGACCTCATAGTTATCTGAAATGAAAACAGCTGATTCCAGGCCTTTTTCCTGCGGGATGCTTAAAGGTTCAATAAGGGAAGTTTCGTCAAACCTGCGGATGTTTCCGGGCTCAATCTGATAGAGCTTGGAGCTGATCCCGTAAACAAATTTATGCTTCTGTAAATTCTGTGGGTTGTAATTGAACTTCAGCTTGGCCTGGGACTCCCTGATATTGTAATCGAAGTCGAAGTTCCTGGTATTGTCGCTGTCGTATTCAATATTGTATTTATAGTCGCTATGCACCAGGCTGAATTCTGAATTATGGTAGTCATTATACCTGTGCTGCCACTGCAGGGACCCTAATTTATTCTCATAGTGGAACAGGGAATCGTTGGTGATGCTGAATTTATCATCGCTGTAATAGAGGGTGAGCTGGACGTTGTCCTTCTCACTAAGTTTGTGCTTATACTTTACAATTCCGTCGTAAAAGGAAGCCTGGCTGTTTTTCAACTGCTCTTCAGAAAGCGTGCGCAGGATCCAATCGCTGTATGCGGCACGGGCACCTACGACCAGTGAGGATTTTCCTTTTACAATAGGGATTTCCAGGGCCAGGTTTCCTGTGACAGGGCCGATAGAAGCTTCCCCTGCAAATTCATCAACATTCCCATCTTTCGTGGTGATGTCAAAAACAGAAGCGAGCCTACCCCCGAACTCGGCAGGGATATCTCCTTTGTAGATATCCACTCCGCCGGTGGTAAAGGGGTTGATGGCAGAAAAGAAACCTAAAAAGTGGCTTGGGGAATAAAGGACAGCGTCATCGAGCAGGATCAGGTTCTGGTCGGCCCTTCCTCCACGTACGTTAAAGCCCATAGCCCCTTCTCCCTGTTTTTATTCCCGGAAGGGTGGTGGCAACCTTCAGGATATTCCGTTCTCCCAGGACGAGGGGAATGGTTTTGATCTTTTCAGGATCAAGAGAAGACACCCCCATAATGGCGCGCTCCACATTCTCGTCCCTGTCGTCTTCAATAAGTACCGCACCCAGCATCTCCATATTCTCCTGAAGTTCCAGATTCATCCCACCATCTCCGTAAACCAGAATAGGCTGACTGATGGTGTTATAGCCCAGACTACTGATCTCGATCTGGTAGTAGCCCTTTGGCAGTTTTAGTTCAAAATATCCATTCTCATTGGTGGTAGAACCGTGGGCACGATCGGCAGTATAGACTGCAACATCCTCAATAGGTTTCTTTGTCTGGAGGTTGTGGATTGAACCTGTAATGGTACAAACTTCGTTATTCCCTGCTGCGCCTTCCCGCCCTATGCTTATCAGTTCCCTTTCAGAAGGCCCTGTTTTGAGCTGGCTGGCATACATTTCCTTGAACATCGGACTCTCCTCAATGGGACTTTCCGGGGTAGGAACA
>CBFGYW010000061.1:0-7750 GCA_965653085.1 uncultured Salinimicrobium sp. | reverse complement strand
CGTTGGCGGCATTTCCGCTGCCAAGGAAACACTGAGGCTTGCCTGATAAGATTTACCGGAAGCTTTGGCTTTTTGTTTTGCCTTAAAATCCTCAAGGCTTTTTATACCTTCTGCCCTGAAAGAGTCTGCCTTTAATTCGTAAATTTCAAGCTGGGAAATACTCTTTTCCCTTTGGATCCTTCCGAGGGTATGGTCGCGGTCCGGATAGATATTAGGCTCAGTTATTTCGAGCTCTCTCTCTTTTTCCTGCAGTTGGGCGTAGATAGTCTCATATACATCCATCACCTTTTTTCTCAGGTGATTTAAACGATCGGATAAAGCGGTATTCAACTCCTTATGCGCCCGTTTCATCTGCGGAAAATCCTCCCAGGGCTCGGTATGTGCGTTAAGGTAGGTCCTAAGGCTTTCCGCCTTCTCCTGATACTCCTCGTCCAGAGAATCGAAGTTGTTCTTGTTGACTTCTATAAAATCCTTGATGCCGGCATAGCTCGTGAAATTATTCTCAATAAACTCCTCCGCCTGCTTATGCAGGTCCCGCTGTTTTATGAGCGATTCCCTGTCCTCCTGCACCTTTTTAAGTATGTCCTCATTGTTTCGGGAATTATAGATTGCAGTTAGGGATTGATAATAAATGCGGATGTGGGAAACAAAACTGTAGGCCTCATACTCTTCCTTTTCAAAATTGAGCTTGGTCAGTTTATTTTCAAGCTTCTGTTTAAGGAAATCCACCGCTATTTTCAGGTCCCCTGTCTCTGATGGAATTACCGTCTCATTAAAGATCTCATTGACCGCATTGACAAAACTCTTGACCTCTTCTTTCGAATGTACCTTCTCTTTATGTATGCTCAGGGCTTCCCGCTCCCGACTGTTCAACGCCTTGTTGGCAAAAGTCGTTAGATCGACTTCCTCATTCCTCCACTCAAACCGTCTATAGCCTTTTTGGGCCAGCGATAACAGCACATCCAAAGTGGCGATATCTTTCCATCCATAAGGCGGCCGTTCGAACTGCTTAACGATATCTGACACCAGAACCCCTTCGGGTTCAAATTCGAGTTTATTGTTGACCTCCTCCTCCGCAGGTTCTAGTTTCTTATGGGCCTTGGTCTGTTTTACATTGCTCAGCAGCCCCTGATTAGAAGTAGGTCTGTTGTTGCTGAGTTGATGTTTCCTATATACCCCCTCAAGATGTCTTAAAAGCATATCATCAAATCTGTTGGCAGGAGTAGCACCGTTCAGATCTTTGGCTTCTATCAAATTGTTGCTGGTGATGATGGAGGTCTGCAGGAATTTATCCCTGAACCTAAGATGAATTTCTTCCAGCAACACTTCATTTATTTCCCTGAAGTTCCTCAAGGTGTCAATCCTGCTCCCGGTGGCATTACTGAAATTGAGCTCCACAAATTTTTGTGTCCGGATGTAATCATTGACTTTTTTCCGCAGCTCCTTATCCTTCGTAAACCAGTCGTTTATACCTATCACAAGATCAGTTGTAGGAAATCTATGAACCAGGACTTCAAGCTCGGTTGGGTCGTGAATCCAGAATATGATCCTGAAATCTCCTCTGGAGGTAATTTCTTTCTCGTCCACACTTATGGCAGCCCTAAAGCTGTTGTTGACGAAGGTTACAGTTCCCATCTGGGTTGTAGATTTCACTACCTTGGTAATGATATCATCAAAAATATACTTCAGCCGATCATCGATATTGACCGCCTGGTTGGCAATGGATTTGGCCACAAGTATGGCGTCCTCACTGAGAAAGCGATATTTCCCTTCCGACACCTGAATGATATTTTTGTCGGACAGCACATCCAAAACCTGTTGCACCTGTTGCTGTATCTGTTGTTTTGAGGTATTGACATCCTCTAAAAGGAGCAAACTAAGGTTCTCAAGGGTAGCCGGAAAATTGACGCTCTGGCTGTCGCCGAGGTTCGAAATCATAAACAATGCATTGACCACTCTTCGTGCAAAAGGATCCTTCTGCACCTCTTTTATTTTGTATGCTCGGTCCAATATTTCCCTCGCATCGTGGGTGAGGTTCTTCTCCAGCTGGTCGTTGAAAAACAGATCGAAAGGCACAAAGAAACCTACCTCCTTATCCTTGCATTTTTGGGCAGTAAAATGGGTGATGCCCAAAATGGAGCGTTCGGTGTTTTTTACTCCTTCTCCAACGAAACCTACATTGCTGAAGGATTGGAATACGTCAGAGATTAGCCGGAATTGGTAAGGAATGAAAGGGTAGGTAAGCAGAAAATCTTCCCGGTCTTCGTAGTTGTCGTAAAGGTCGTGGTCGAAAACGAACTGATTTTCAATAGCGCCTTTATGATCTTTGTAAAAGGAATTGAGCACCTCAGCCCCATCTGATTTTTTCTCGAGGATCCTCTTTTTTGTAATATGGGCGGCATCCTGGCTTTCCAAAGAGATCATTGTCTCGAAACGCCCAAGGATTTTCCCAAAATCCTCTGTTTTATCGTCTGTGTTCTCGATCAGGTTGCTCAGGTCCTGTTGAGCAGTACAGATAATCCACACCTTTTCACCGATATGGGTGCCTATTTCTTCCACTATGGTCTGCAGGTTCAACAACAGGGAAGTATTGGATCCTATATATTGCGACACCTCATCGATCAGGAAGAGCAGCCTGTAATTCTCTGGTTTCTCTTTCACGAATTCCTTCAGTTCCTCGATCAGGAATTCAATCGTGTAATCCTGGTCGCGTTCCAATATACTTTTCCGTAAAGAATCCTTGTCTATTTCCGGATCAAGTTCCCCCGCGATGTCAAGGATTCTTCCGAGATATCTGTTTGTAAACCTCAGTTCATTTTTGGTCCATTTCTCTGAAAAACGTTCTTCGATGATTCTCTTGAAATCTCCAAACTTCCCCGCTTGTTCCAAAGGCTTTTCAAGATACAGGGCCAGGGCAATATTGGAGGTATTAAAGCCCCGGAACCCGTTGAGCTGATGCAAAAGCACCCGGGTTAGCCGATCTTTTTCATTTCCGTGGTCGGCTACTGCATCAATGTTGAATATGATTTCATCGATGCTCAGCTGCTCCAGTTTTTTACGAAGAAGTGAAACCTGATTCCTGTTAGGTTCATCCAACGGATCGAGCTCATCTACAGATTCTGTAAACTTTTTAAGTGCTTTTGCCTGATATGCCTTGTTCAAACAATAGAAAAGATATTTGATGAAGTGCGATTTCCCGCTTCCGTAATACCCACTGATCCAAACCCCAGTTTTTCCTTCTGTTTTGTTGGCCAGGGCGTTGAGGAATTTATAAACGTTCTTGGTAATACCTTCGGTAAAGACATATTCTTCAATTTCCTGGGAGACGAAATAATCTTTCATTTCGCTTACCACGACCGCCGGATTGATCCTTCGGTCTATTTGCTTTTCATATAAATCGGAAATCTGCATGGGTTGGTTGTATTAGTTGTTTGGCAAAAATTTATTGATATGGTTGGCCCGGTACATATTTTCATCATTGAGGATGCCAAAGAGCCGGTAATTGGCATCCTCAAATTTCCCGGGATAAAAAAGAATGATCTTGAACTCTTTGATAAACTCTTCGTTCCGCACCAGAAATTCCGACGCCCGGAGGTAGGGAAAAATACTCCCGAACCCGTAAATCATCAGGTACACTCTTTTGTTGGATTTTGATTCAAAGTAAGAATTGATCTTTTCCTGCAGAAAGTCATAAAACCCGGTGTCTATTTCCTCGCGAAGCCAGAAATCCGCATCTGCAAAATCCTCCTTTTCCTTTTCCAATATTTGGTCAAACAGGCTCTGCCCCGCAAATTTTTCTTCTTTGAGGTAGTGTATCAGTTCGTTATAAATATTGAGGATCTGACACTCGAGATAATGGTTGGGGCGTTGAAGTTTCTTATTGAGCTTGTCAATTTCCCGCCGAAGCTCGTATTCCTCCTGCGGGTTATACGTATAAATATAAGCCGGAAAAAACAGGTTCCCCGTATTTGGATTTTTAAAAGCGTCCTCGGAAAGCAGGTTGAACAAGGCGTCGAAATTTATCATAGGCTATACATATTCAAGTTTTTCATCCGTCCCCAGTAAAAGTGCGTCAAGGAACCAGGAGTCATTGTTTTTAACCACCAGTCGCAGCACATCGGGCGAAAGCTTTATTTTCTGAAGCTTTCCCTTGTCCAGCATTCCGAGCTCCTTAAGCATTTTTATGGCCACAGTGGCTGCCTTGGTCCTGGTCCCCTCTGAAAACGAATCCAGCTCTACGTGTTTGTCTGCCTTTAAGAACAGATAGTTCAAAAAGTCCTCCTTTGACAACTGCACGTCCATATTCAACCATTTGTTGCGCACCACCTCCAGCATAAAATCAGCGATGATGTTATAATATTTTGCTGCAGCATAAAACAGCAATAACTTTCTGCCAGGTTCCTCAAGACTTGAAAACAACCTCAGGAATTCAGGATCTTCCAAATTTCTCAACCGTTTATCCAATTCCTGTTTAAGCCGCTTTTTAGAAGATTCAAATTTGGTAGTTAAAACTCCCTCCTCCAAATGTTCCTTTCCCTCCATGTAGGCCACTTCATCTCGAATGGCATCAACCAGCACTTCTGCCTCCTTTAAAAGTAAAGCCCCGGCTGTAAAACCCAGTTTATATTCTGTTTCTTTCGCGGACATCAATCTTTTTTTAGTTGTCCCTTGTCAACCAATAACTCTTTCGCCTCTACATCCAGCAGATCTGCAATCTGATACAACACAGCCAGGCTAGGCTGACTCCTGTTCTGAACATATGCATTAACCATATTAAAACTCTTTCCCAGATGCTCAGCCAGCCAGGTCTGCTTTATTCCTTTGGCTTCCAGGACCTCCTTGATTCGATTCATAATAATGTAGAGTAGGATTCTATAATTGTTAAAAATAGTAAAAAATTTGAGATAAGGTATTACCTAAAAACAATTATTAGATTGGCTCTTCCTTTAATCTTTTAAACAAATTTTTTGTTAAATTGGGCTACAGATATAATTTAAAAAAAGGTTCATGTCCGTACCCTCTAATATAACTCGCGAACACCTTCTCGAAGCAATAAAAAAAATAGACTCCCAAGGTATTCCTGATAGGGGACATTCCTCCACCTATGATGTACTTTTCAACAGTAAACGTTATCCGCCTAAGTTGGTAGTCTCTTATGCTAACGAATTCGCCAACGGAGAAATCTTAGATCGCAGCACCTTTCATGGAGGTCCTGAAAAACCAGCCTTTAACCTTCTTGAAGATAGAGGGTTCCAAATTGTTCTTAAAAAAGAGGAGAAAATGGAAGATTACTACAATCAACTAATGATGTTTCTGGAGCAAGCGGAGACCAACGATCTTAAGACGAAGCATTATCAATCCCATTTTAAAGGTTTAAAAGTAAAGGTCAGTTTTGGGCAAGGAGTGGCGGGCAGGATTCCTTGGATCTCCTTCCTCAAGGAGCCAAATACCACCAGCAAAGGAATATATCCCGCTTATCTTTTATACAAGGATCTGAACAAGCTTATAATGACCTACGGCGTCAGTGAAACCAATGAGCCACACTATAATTGGAAGTTAACCGGTAAAAAAACTATAAGTACCTACTTCAGAGAAAAGGGCTGGCCCAAACCAGACAGATATGGAGGCTCTTATGTTTGTAACGTTTATGATACCGAAAATTTGCCAGACAGAGACACTATTAATAAGGATCTCAATTTACTTATTGCTGAATTTAATACGGTGGTAGAGGAAGCCTCTTCTAACAACCATTCGCAATTCAATTCTGCTCCTGTAAACAATTCGACAAGCCCCATGGAACCCAAAACTGTCAAAAATGTTTCAAGAACATTTTACTTGGCGAATTTTAAAGAAAAACTGAAAGATGCTGGTTTGTTATACTCCGACCAGCTTGTGGAAAGATTTGTGGCTTCCCTGCTTACCAAACCCTTTGTTATTCTCACTGGCCTTTCCGGTTCTGGAAAAACTAAGCTTGCCCAAGCCTTTACTCAGTGGATTTGCGGAGATCAGGATCAATATTGTATTGTCCCTGTAGGAGCCGATTGGACCAATAGAGAACCTTTGCTCGGTTATCCCAATGCACTAAATCCTTCAGAATATGTGAAGCCCGATAATGAGGTGTTGGACTTATTAATCTCTGCTAGCCAAAATCCTGAATTCCCTTATTTCCTTATCCTCGATGAAATGAATCTGAGTCATGTGGAAAGATATTTTGCAGATTTCCTTAGTGTAATGGAATCCAAGGAAAGTATTCCGTTGTATGCCGAGGGCACAGTACAAAATGGAGTGCCTGCCGATCTAAAACTTCCTAAGAACCTTTTCATTATTGGAACGGTGAACATTGACGAAACCACCAATATGTTCAGCCCAAAAGTGTTAGACCGGGCTAATACCATCGAATTTAGGGTGGATAAAACAGAAATGGAAGGCTTCCTAAATAATATCAGAGATATAAATATGAAGGCTCTGGAAGGAAAAGGAGCCGCAATGGGCGAAAGTTTTCTGGAAATGGCAGGGAAGGCGAATCTTTCTAAGGCAGCCCCTGAGATAAATTCTACGCTTGTAAAATTCTTCGGTGAACTCAGTAAGACTGGAGCAGAGTTTGGCTACCGCAGTGCTACAGAGATCTTGAAGCTCATTTCCCAGCTAGAGAGGATTCAGCCAGGAATGTCAACCGAAGAAAAATTAGACATTGCCATTATGCAAAAGCTTCTACCAAAGTTACACGGATCCCGAAGAAAATTAGTGCCGGTACTTTCTACCCTTGCCTCCTTCTGTTGGAAAGGAGATTCTGGAAAAGTGCAGAAAGAGGTATTTGAAAATAAAGAATTTCAATTCAATAATCCTGAAGTCCTTTACCCCCTTTCCTTAGAAAAAATCTACAGAATGTACCACGGAGCAGTGGATAACGGCTTCGCAAGTTTTGCTGAGGCCTAATGAGTCAGCGGGCTTCAATAAGTATTGACCTGGGGGAATTCCAGGAGGGGCTAAGGCTCATTATTGATGAACGGAAAGCCGATACCCTGTTTGAAACTGTCGATGCCGAAGAGCATAATGAGGCAGTATATCAAGTAATGGAAGGCTGTTTCTATGATTATACCTTCAGTGAGGAAAACTTTTATTTCAAAAATGATCCGCAACAAATAGTCCAGCCCCACTCTCGCCTTGTGCATACCGGCACCCTCTCCCCTAACATCTATGTTGGAACCCTAAATCTTAGCATCTATCAGAAAGAACTCGAGGAGGCCGTGGGGAAATTCCCATTGGAGGTGCGTTCTCTTAAATCTGGCTATCGCAATGATTATCGAGATATGCTGGAACTGATAACGGAAAAGTGCACAGAGTTGCTGTTGCAGGCAAATGCCCCAGCTGCTCATCATTTTGAAGTTGACTATACACGAGATTACCAGACCAATTATCAGCGATTCGCTTTTATCCGATCCATAATAGGTTCAGAGGAATTCTCAGAAGCTATTCATAGGATTGTTACTCACCAACCAAGTGGGCTCAAATCGAGGAGTACAAAGATGTAAGGCAGGTGCGGCGGTTTACCAATGCCAATGTGAAGGAGCTGATGAAGGGCAGTAACAGAACTCCCTTGCCTTCAGATCACCGACTGAATAAATTAGGAATTACTTCTTTGCCTGAAAAGATTACTGGAATCCGAAAAACCGATTCCGTTGATATTCCAGAGAACCGCTTTATCAAACACGCCCTGGAAGTTTTCCTGAAATTCTGTAGTGACATCAAT
>CBFGYW010000060.1:0-7789 GCA_965653085.1 uncultured Salinimicrobium sp. | reverse complement strand
TCATCTCCGGTATAGTCATCCTCTACCAAAGTATATTCTACTACTCCGGAATTTGGTTCAGCTTCAATGGCTGCATCCACTTCTGCGTGAATGTCCTCCATCGGATCACAGCTCGCAAAAAGAACTGCTGCAATCGTCATTAAAAAATATATAGACTTTTTCATAATAAAATTTTATTAGAAGTTAAGTTTTACACCTACAGTGAAGCTTCTTCCCCATCCGTAGTATACTTTGGAATTCATGTAAGATCCAGTTCCTCCGTCCCTTGCAAATGAAACATATTCAGCATCAAATACGTTATTCAGGTTTGCAATCAGCATAGCGTCAAATGAACCAAATTCAAATTCGTGAGTAAGACCAAGATCTGTAAGACCGTAAGCTGGGATTTCCCAAGGCTGAATGATCTCTTCAGAACTTTTGCTGTTCGGATCGAAGTCAGCATATAATTGATCGTAATAGTTCCAGTCTGCTCTCAGGCTGGTTCCTTCAAAAACTTCCCAGTCAGCTCCAAGAGCGAAGGTGTTTTGAGCAGACCCTCCTACTTTAAGGTCTTCGATATAAAGATCGATTGTGGCAACCTCTGTCTGGGTCTCATCAAGAATAACTACGTCAGTCACGTTGTTCATCCATCTCCAGTCACCTATGGAAGCCATACCGGTAAGGGTAAGGTTTTCAACAGGACGGTAAGAGAAATCAAGTTCTACTCCCTGGTGAAGGGCGTTGATTCCAAGAATGTTCGCATATCCGGTAGTAAGATCAGGGTTCTGGAAACTCATTGTAAGAGTTCTGTCGTTCCACTGGGTTCTGTACGCGTTCAGGTTCAAACGCAGGTTGTTGGTTCTGAAACCATAACCAACTTCCGCAGAGAAGATCTTCTGGTTCTCAGCATCGGCGTTGATGTCATTCCTGAAGTTAAGGAATACAGCGTCAAATCCAGGAGCTTTCTCGAAATAACCGATGTTGGCGAAGATATTGTGATTGGCGTCAAGGTTGTAGTTAGCACCACCTTTTACACTGTATCCAATGAAGTTCTGATAATCTGTTTCTCTTTCAGGATCGCTGTTAAGGTATCCGAAGTAATCCAGTCTCTTGTACCCGGTATTTGAAAGGGCAGTTGAAATGAACGCAGAAAGATCATCTTTAGAGTATTCTGCCTGAAGGAATCCTCCAATCCAGTTAACGAAACCTTCATCGTAGTAGTCGATCTTGTCTCCTACTTCAGCTCTTTTCAGAGGATTGTTTTCGTCGGCATCATCTAAGGCAAATTGTCCTCCTAAAAGGTTTGTAAGCTCAGTGTAGTGTTCTCCCTTGTAGTAACGAAGGTCGATTCCTCCCATAAGGTCGATATCTTCAGTAATCTCGGTAGAAAGGGTAGAAAGAAGACCATACCAGTTGTGGTTGTTTCTGGATGCTCTAAGGTAAGTTTCAGAACCAAGAGCTCCACGAGCCTCGTTCTCGGCAACAATCTTGTCCAGATCTACAGGACCAAGTTCACCAATTCTGTATTCAGAATCAAGTCCGAATTTATTCACTCCGGACCATCCGCCACCACCACCTGTACCAACAGAGGCATAAAGGGCAGTAGAAAGTGTAGTTTTCTCGCTTATAGTCCAGTAGTGGTTTAAGCTCGCTTGTGGTTTGTGGTAGAAGTTGTCTTCAATGTGCTCAACCTCTCCATTAAGATATCCCCAGTCAGAGTTGAAACGTTCTCCTCTTTCGCTTCTTCTGAATACAGATACATCGTGAGAAGACTGACGCTGACCGTGGTACTGTGGTGCCCCGAAAACTGTGAAAGACAATTCGTGGTCATCACCAAGTTGCTTGGCGATGTTCAGGAAATAAGAATAAGCTTCGAATTCAGTACCGTCAACAAATCCGTCCCCGGTAGTTTTTGAAGCAGAAATAGTAGCAGCCCATCCGTTGTCCATAAGACCAGTAGAAAGGGTTGCACCTACTTTTTGTCTGTTGTAGGATCCCATGTCGAAGAATACGTTTCCACCTTCTTCAGCATCGGTGCTCTTGGTAACGATGTTTACAGTACCTCCTATGGAAGGAACGGCAACTTTCGAAGCTCCAAGACCTCTCTGAACCTGCATGGAACGGGTCACATCTGAAAGACCAGCCCAGTTAGACCAGTAAACACGACCGTTTTCCATGTCGTTTACAGGAATCCCGTTGATCATCACAGCGATGTTCTCAGAGTTGAAACCTCTCAAACGCAGCTCAGAGTCTCCAAATCCACCTCCACCTTTGTGGGCGTAAACCCCCGGAGTAGACTTCAGGATCTCAGGAAATTCCTGGCTCCCAAGCTCCTGCTCGATGGTTTCAGCCTTAATGGTAGAAACGGCAACCGGAGTTTTACGGTCGATTGCAAGAGAGTAGCTGGTTACAACCACCTCATCAAGACCAAGAGCGCTTGGCTCAAGAGTAATAGTGCCTACATTGGTAGTTCCGCTGAACGGAAGTTCCTGGCTGGCAAAGCCTACGTAAGAAAATACCAGAACCCCTTCGGCGCTGTCAGATTCCAGACTGAAATTTCCGTCGAAATCGGTTACAGTTCCCTGAGCGGTTCCTTTAATACCAATGTTCACACCTGGTATTGGAATGTTTGTTTCTGCCTCTACTACCTTACCAGTTAAAGTAGTTTGAGCAAAAATCGTAGCTGACGTCAAAAAGAACGCTAATGCTAAAAATTTCCTCATTGTGTAATTTGTTTGTTTGTGTTAAAAGTTCGGTGCAAAAGAACGCATTTCTTTAAAAATAACCACAATGGCCAGGTTAAGAAATTTTTACCATTTCTCTTACAGTGATCAAAGTTAGAAATTTATTCAAACTGCCTGAAAATAAAGAGCTTGCAGTTGTTAACGGACTTATGAACACAAAAAAATTCCTTCAGAAAAAGCATTTTTAACAATTGCATCTGCCTCAAATAAAGGCAGGAAGCGTCATTTTGATGACTGGGGGAAATAATTTCTAACAGGAATAGGTTCTAAAAATCAGGTTCTTGGGTCACGGAAATTTATCCAAATGCTGGATTTGGCATCCCAAAGCGCTCCAAGCCTCTTCCGGCCAGGTTTTTGCCCCCAAAGCAGCTGTAAATCGCAGTTGCCCGGTACTTATGACTACCCAGACGGATCTTAAATCCTCCTTCCCGCCCATCGCCACAGCCGATATCGAGGTCCTCATCCTGGGTACCCTGCCAGGCGACCGTTCGCTGCAACTGGGGGAGTACTTCGCCCATCCGCGGAACCGCTTCTGGAAAATTATTGCCGGCATTACCGGTTCTCCTGTTCCGGAAACCTACCCTCAGAAACTGGAACTCCTGCACACCCACAGGATAGGACTGTGGAACGTGCTGCATTCTGCCAACAGGAAGGGAAGCCTCGATGGCGCTATAAAGAACGAGCTGCCCAACGACCTGTCTGCATTTATTGCCAACCACGAAAACCTGAAAGTAGTTGGCTTTGACGGACTCAAACCCGAAGTTTATCACAACAGATACTTTAGCAGGAACAGCAGGCTCACCTACCTCAGCCTGCCCAGCTGCAGCCCTGCCAATGCCCGCTATAGCCTGGAAGACCTCTGTGACCATTGGAAAGAGCTTTTTGCTGTAACAATTTAGATCTTTTTCATACCTATTCGGGAAAATGGAAATGCTTTCTGAAACCTTTAAAACAATGTGTATGCAGCAATTTAAAATGACCCCGGGCTTACTTCTGAAAGTGATGCTCCTGGGAGTGACTATTGGGCTGGTGGCAGGGATCCTGCTCCTGTTTTAGCAACAATAATATCTGAAGAATTTTCCGGTACCAGCCAGAGTTATATCTAAATTTACCGGAATGAAATCCACGATCTACCGGGGCGACCACCTGCACAACTGGCTGGTGCGCTACAGCTTCTTTTTCCTCGGCCTCATATGTTTCGGACTGGGCATCGCCATTTCCGTGAAGGTGCAGCACCTGGGCCTGCATCCCTGGGACGTGCTGAACGTGGCTTTCTTCGAGCACTTCGGCCTGAGCATCGGCACCTGGAGTATAATAGTGGGCCTGGTGTTGATCCTGATCTCCCTCCTGGTAAGCCGGAAATACGTGAACATCGGCACCTTTCTGAATGCCCTGCTCATAGGGCCCATCCTGGACTTCTTTCTCTGGCTTGACATCCTGCCCGACGCCAGCCACAGCTGGACCGACTATCTGCTGCTGATACTCGGGATCCTGATAGTGGGCACCGGCGGCGGCCTGTATGTAGCCGGCGGAATAGGCGCCGGACCCCGGGACGGATTTATGCTCTCAATGTCAGATAGAACCGGACTCTCAGTCAGCAAAGCCCGAATAGTGGTGGAATGTGTCGTTCTGCTGATAGGCTATCTGCTGGGAGGCTCCGTATTCCTTGTCACCTTCTTCTACACCTTCCTGCTGAGTCCCGTTTTCCAGTTTTCCCTGAAGCTATTCACGCAGCTGCGAAACCGGCTCTGCATCCCATCTTGACCATACCTCCTTCGGATTAAACAGGGGGTAAACAGCCCCTAAACAGCCCCTAAACAGGGGGTATACAGGTCTGGGAGGCTGTATAGGGGCTGTTTAGTGGCCGTTTAGGGGCTGTTATATTGGGAGCTGGTAGAAGAGAAAATACAGGATTCCTATGTGAAAACCGGAGAAAATGTTCTGCTGAAGTATATCTGGAATAAGCTACCTGGAAGAAAATTTCTAACATCCGAAGTTGAATCCTACCGCTTTTAATTTGAGATTTACTGTTTTTTAAAATTTTAAGAGATTTCCCAAAAGTCTGATATAGAGTTAAAAAATTTTTACATTAGCTGATACAGGAACCAAAAAGAAATGGACCTACTGTTAATGACTCTTATGCAAAAAATTACCAGATACCTGAAATTAACACCTGTTTGGAAACTCAGTTGTGCCCTGACGATGATCTTCTGCCTTAGCTGTTCATCTGAAAAGGACAGATTATTACAGCTCAAGGGAAAGCTGGTTAATGCGGATTCAAAATCTATCCTTCTGATTAAACCCAATCAGGATATGAGATTCGATTCCATAATTGAAATTCCTGTGAAAGATGGGAAATTTCAGTACTCCGCAAAGCTGGAACATCCAGAGGCCGTCACTTTATTTCTCGGTGAAGCCAGGGAAAATGCCGGCGGTCGTTTGATGCCCTTGTTCCTGGAAAATGAAAACATTGACCTGACAATTTATTCAGAAGAAGAATTTGACAAAAACATCGTCGAGGGCGGAAAATTGAATGCCGAATACAAAAAGTATAAAGAAAATGTTGAAGCCAGGTTCAACCCTTCCCTGATACCCCTGCAGGACAGCCTGAACGTACTGTTCGAGAATGACCGATATAACAGTGAACCGATGAAAGCCTTATATACAGAACTTCGGGCCGCAGAAAATCAGGATGAGAGGGTAGTGATCTACAAAAAAATTGAGGACCTCAGAAAGGCAGGGCAACATCTGAGTCCGGAAGCAGAGATCGTGGAGAACAAATTAAAACCTATTTACGACGAGCGGAAAAAATTCGAGCAGGAATACATCGAAGAAAATCCGAACATTGTAGCCTTCTATTTCCTGTTAAATGACCTCATCTTTAACAGAGAACAGATAGATCTCGATGCGGCCAGGGAAAACCTCCGGATCCTTTCGGAAGCCAATCCCGGGCATCCTTACAATAAACTGGCCTCCGGACTGCTGTATGGCCTGGAAAACAATAAAGTCGGCAAAAAATTCACGGATTTTTCGGCACCAGATCTGGAGGGGAATGAGGTGAAGCTTTCAGAGGAGATTCAGGGCAAGCTCGCTTTACTCGACCTATGGGCTACCTGGTGCGGACCCTGTATTGCAAAAAGCCGGACCATGGTCCCGGTCTATGAGGAGTATAAGGAGAAGGGGTTTACAATAATTGGAGTTGCAGGCGAATTTGAAAATACCGACAGGCTCGTAAGCTTTCTGGATAAAGAAAAATGGCCCTGGCAGAACCTTGTGGAACTCGACAGGAGGAACTCCATCTGGCAGAAATATGGCGTCGACGGCGGAGGTGGCGGGATGTTCCTGATCGATGAAGAAGGATTGATCCTGGCAAAGGACCCCACTGCGGAAGAGGTGAGAAGGGAACTTGAAACCAGGCTGTAGACCCGAAGTTCCATACTCCAAAAACCTTCAGGGAGACCACCTTAAATCATACTCACTTCTCTGAATTAACCAGTGAGGTGCAGTAGCTGGGTTCTTTCAGGGGTAAAATGAAGGATAAAACGGTCATATTCTCAAAATCGAACCTGAGAATATTGAGAATATGAGATTATTGAGAATTTCGATTTTAAACATCGAGGCTCAAAAGGAACATTCAAGTCCCCTTTAGCCCAAATATTTTGAAATCAGATTCCTCGTAGAAGCATCATGTCCTCCCACCTGCCTTTCCTCGATCTCTGACAGGATCTCGGTAGCGAGCTGTTTCCCCAGCTCTACGCCCCATTGGTCGTAGCTGTACACATTCCAAATAATGCCCTGGGTGAAGATCTTGTGTTCGTAAAGGGCAATCAGCTTGCCGAGGCTCTCTGGAGTAAGTTTTTCGATAAGGAAGGTGGTTGTAGGCTTGTTTCCTGAAAACACTTTAAAAGGCGTCAGTTCCCTCACCTCCTTGTCACCCATCTTCTTTGCTTCCAGCTCCTGTGCCACCTCTTCCGAAGTCTTTCCTTTCATTAGAGCCTCCGTTTGGGCAAAGAAATTCGCCATCAGTTTGTTGTGATGGTCGGAATCTTCGAACAGGGATGTACGGAATCCGATGAAATCTGCAGGAATGAGCTTGGTGCCCTGATGGATCAGCTGAAAGAAGGCGTGCTGCGAATTGGTTCCGGGTTCGCCCCAGATGATGGTGCCGGTCTGGTAATTGACCTCCTGCCCATTGCGGTCAACACTCTTCCCGTTGCTCTCCATAATGGCCTGCTGAAGGTATGCCGGCAAACGGTGAAGGTATTGTGAGTACGGAATGATAGCCTCGGTTTCGGCGCCAAAGAAGTTATTGTACCAGATGGTCAGCAGGGCCAGTTGTACCGGGATGTTTTCACTGAAGGACGCCTTGCGGAAATGATCATCCATCGCCTGTGCGCCCTTCAGAAGGGCTTCAAAATTGTTATAGCCTACAGATAAGCTAATGGAAAGTCCCACGGCACTCCATAAAGAAAAACGGCCTCCTACCCAGTCCCACATGGGGAAGATATTTTCGGGCAGCATTCCGAAATCGGCTACTGCGGAAACATTGCTGGAAACAGCAACAAAGTGTTTTGCAACTGCCTCCTGCGGAGCCTTTTTTAGGAACCATTTCCTGGCAGTGTTGGCATTGGACAGGGTCTCCTGAGTGGTGAAGGTCTTGGACACCACCACAAACAGTGTGGTCTCCGGATTCAGGTCCTGCAGCGCCTGGTGAACGTGGTCTCCATCAACATTGGAAATAAAATGTACCCGCAGGTGATTGCTGTAGAACTTCAGTGCCTCGGTCACCATCACCGGCCCAAGGTCTGATCCTCCAATCCCAATATTTACCACATCGGTGAAAGGGAGCCCGGAATGGCCTTTTCGCTCTCCGGAAATGATCTCGTTGCTGAAGGCTTTTATCTTCGCCCTGACCTGCTGCACTTCAGGAATAATGTTTTTCCCGTCTACACGTATTTCAGCATTTTCAGAAGCCCTAAGCGCCGTATGCAAAAACTGCCCTGTCATCTGTCCGATTGATGTTTTCGCCCCCAAAATACGCCTTTATGGCCTCCTGCAGGCCACAT
>CBFGYW010000059.1:0-7988 GCA_965653085.1 uncultured Salinimicrobium sp. | reverse complement strand
ACAGCATCCACAAAGAATTCTATCTGCTCTACCAGGGCATCATAATTCTTGAACAGGCGCATCTGCCACTGTACCAGCCCCAGACGTACTATAGTTTTTTCAGTATTTATCAGCTTGGCAGGCCTGGTATAATAGATGTTATGCCATTCCAGAAGCACTGCAAATTCCTTGCTGGCATAATCTCCCCGGAGATAACCCTTTATCACCTTCTTGACGTGGAAATCATTTGATAGCTGAAAAGACAGCACGGGATCGTGAATCTCCTTCAGTTTTACCTTTTCAATGTACTGTTTAGGAGTAAGTTCTTCCGCGTGCTTGGAATAATTTGGGATCCTTCCCCCGAAGAGGATAGATTTCAGATTGAGTTGCTCACAGAGCTCCTTTCTCATTTCGTAAAGCCGTCGGCCAAGGCGCATCCCTCGATATTCGGGATGAATAAAGACATCAATTCCATAAAGGACATCCCCATTCTTGGTGTGGGCAGCAAAATCGTTGGCAATTACTTCGGAATAAGTATGGTTATCTTCAAATTTCCTATAATCCACAATCATTGATAAGGCACAGCCTGCGATCTTCTGGTCAATCACTATACAGAACTGTCCTTCGGGAAATTTTTTTACAAGAATTCTGATGTCATCCTCGCTCCAATAGACATTGGGCATTGAGCCGTAGCTCTCTATCATTGAGATTTTCAGCTCCTTATAATCATCAACACTCAGGTTGCGCAACTCGATCTTCGCAGAATCCAACATAGCCTGTTCTTTTTTTGCGAAGATATTGCTTTATCAGATTTATTTCTGGTCTTTTGCCCAGATATTTATTTTTCAAATGTTTACAAGATTGTGCTTAATGGCATATATGGCAAGACCTGTACGGGATTTAATTTCCAATTTCTTGAAAAGGGTTTCCCTGTAACCGTCAATTGTCTTATAACTCCTGTCCATAACCTTTCCAATTTCCCTGTAGGTGAGTTCTGTGCAGGCCAACTGAAGGAACTGCAATTCCATACTTGTGAGACTGTCAAATCTTTCGGCATTCTCGCTCTTCAGGGTTTTCTTCTGAAGCTCTGAATGATAATATCCATCTGCCATCAGGGATTCCAAAGCAATATGAAATTCTTCCGGATCTATGTCTTTCAGAAGATATCCCTTAACTCCGCACCTGATCATGGCCAGAACGGTAGCCTCGTCATCTTCCATGGAAAGAGCGAGCACCTTTTGTTTTGGATAATTCTCCTTCAGCCAGGCCATGGTTTCCAGACCATTAAATACGGGCATCTTCACATCAAGAAGGACCACGTCGGGTTTTTCCGGATTGTTTTCAAAATACTCTGTTAGCTCCAGTCCATTGGAGAAGATCTCCAAAACGGAATAGCCTTCAAAAGAATCCACCATTATCTTCAGGGATTTGGCAAACAAAAGATGATCGTCAACAATGATGACAGATTTACTCATAGGTGTTTTCTTTAAAAGTATAAACAATATGTAATCTGGTTCCTTTGCCTATCTCTGAATGTAACTGGAATTCAGCCCCTATCAGTCCGGCCCTGCTCTTCATATTGATCAGCCCTGAGTTCTTTTCCACATTTTCAACATCAAACCCCTGCCCGTCATCCACAACTTCAACATAAAGCTTTTCCCGATAGGAAATATCCACCAGCAGGCTCGCTGCTTTTGCGTGTTTTATCACATTGGAAAAAAATTCCTGAAGTATTCTGAAGAGTACAATGGCATCCTTGGAAGGAATTTCCACTACTTCACCTGAAGTAGTCAATTTAGGATTAAGCATTTTAAGCCGCTTAAAACGTTCCAGTTCATTGGAAATGGAATTCTCTAACCCCAGATAACCCACCACTTCATTATTAAGGGATTTGGAGAGGGAACGTACCTCTTTCAGGGAACTGCCAACGATCTCCCCTATCTCCCTCACCTGTTCCTCAGCAGTGGCTTCCACGACTTGTCCCAACATGTTCAATTGCATTTTTGCAACAGATAAAAGCTGCCCAATGTTATCGTGGAGCTCCCATCCCACATTCTTCAAGGTCTGTTCCTGGATCTCTAGACGTGAATTTACAATCTCCTGCTCATATCTCCGTTGTGTTTCCCACTTCTCATACAGAAGCCTGTTTTTCCTCTTTTGGAAAACATAAAAGAAAACCACCACAAAGGCGACCAGCAGAAGGATCACCATCACGAAATATATAATCAGGAGGATTTCTTCTTTTTTGAGCATATAAGGAAACCTAAGGTATATAATGAATATAAGAAATAATTGATGCCAAACAGGATCAGAATGTAAATTTCGACAAAATCGGGAGAAGATTTCTTATAATATCTGCTATATATCACCAAAGGCACAAAACCGAGATGATACACAAGGGCACCAACAGAGATATAAAAGGGTACGGAAGTTTTTACAGCCAGAAGCTCATCACTTTTCAACAGTTCAAAATAGTAGGAGCCTATAGCTACAATAACAATAATTGTCCCGACGAAAAAGGTAAAGGTGGAGTGCGCTTTGAAATAAACATCCGTCAGGAGGAGATTAACAATAGCAGCAAGAACATATAATACCAGACTTAGCTTTAATATCCTCCTCCAGGCCCTATTCTGTAGGAGAAAGGTGAACAAGCTGATATACATCGTAAAAGCAACAATGGAGGAAACGTTATAAAGCCAGTAATTTCCGGCAAAAGGAGTTCCTTTTACAAAGGAAAAAATTTCATAGTTGGAATAAAAGGCAACCCCAGCATAAGTTCCTGCAAGTTCTACGAAAAAGGTGAACCATAGAAACCATACAAAATATCTTACTACGGATCGATCCCTTGTTTTGTATAAATAGTAACTGCCGGCCATAGCTGCAAAAAGCTCGAAAGCCTGTACCAGCATTAATTGATCTAGAAAGAATTTCACTATTCCAATTAATAGTCTATAGGTGGAAACCCTCCCTGAACTGTATTGAGAGGCCTGATCTCCAAATTATCCTCCGCTCCTTCATCATCCTGAAATGAGTCAGCCTGCTGAACAGATGATTTAAGATCTTTTGTCGCCTGAAGAAATATGGTAGCTCGTCTTTCCTGATCGTCACCATAGGCAGCAAAATAGATCCTCAGGCCGGGGTTGGAAATACCCTGCTCCCTGGACTGGTCTCTTACCACATTAATATAATCCTGCAGCTCCTCAAGGTCGAAGAGGAAGTCCCGGACATCGGTAGTACCTATTGCCTTGTCTATGGCAGTGCCCTGATTTTCAATCCAATTTTTCTGAAGTTCCCGTGCTTTTTCTACACTTATCTGTTTGTCAAAGAATGTTGCCATGGTATGGAAGTTTTGTTAAAATTAGTAAAATTCCCGTGAAATCATCAATTTTAAGAAAAAAAGGGGATTTTTCCCCTTGTGGGGGTGTGCTTGAAGCCATACTTTTGGTGAACATTTAGTTGATATTCTAAATGTGATTGGGGGATAAATAAGTGTCAGACTTTCTTGGGATTAATTTTTGTGTAGGGTAAAAACTTCAAGAACATTGTCTGGCACTTTTTTTTATTCTAACTCTTTCGCCCCTTACTCCATACTAAATTTCTTCCTTCTCAAGCCCTTTTAGGAGACCCTTTTGCTTCTGAAAGACATCTATAGATTTTCTCAATACCTGATTTGAAAGCTCTTCATTTTCAGAATTATACACAGGTACACTAAAGTGTTCGTTTAAACTACATCTAACTTTTGTTCTGAGAGGCTTCCAGAGCATACAGGGCAAAACTTCCAAACCAATGGCCCCCTTCATAGGAATCTTCAACAAGGTTGGGAAAGGAATATTGGAGATGCTCCTGGGCCACCTGAGTCAGATGCCCATATTGTTCAGGATACTGATTTGCCAGGCCGAACATCACCCAGGCGCGACTGAAATTAAGGCCATCAAGGTGTACCAGTTTACCATCTGTTCTGTCAGAAACCTCCCCTACTTCCAGCGTAAAATCCTCCGACTTCAGCTGAGGCATAAAGTCGTCCATCCACATAAAAAATGCATTCTTCGATAAGACCCGCCTCATTATATCAACTTCCGAAAAGCAAGGAGAAAGGAAATCAAAGCCGCTCGGCTCCCACCCCAGTGGACAGTTATCATCCGTAACGTAAAAGCTGCGTGCACTTTCAGCGATGAGTTCCCGGAATTCAACATTTTCGTGGGCTACAGCAAAATCATAAGCCAGGGCAAGGGCAAATGCAGAATTGGTGTGCTCGCCCACCCTGATAGGATAATTCAGCTTCGGCAGAAATTCCTGAAACTCCTTTACCATGAGTTGGGTGAGGGGCTGAAGATTTGCCTCCAGTTCCTGCCCTAGTGGATCTTCCCAGGTATGCAGTTCTTCTGCCAGTTTCAGCAGCCACGCCCATCCATAAGTCCTTTCATAAGTTTTATTGTGTTCCTTCCTGAAATACTCCACCTCTGCAGCAATATTCGCTTTAGTTAATGAAGATCTCAATGCCTCTCTTATTTCTTCAGCTTTCTCCAGGTCAGGAAACTGTTTTAGAAGGCTTACAAGAGCCCAATGCCCATGCACCGAGGAATGCCAGTCAAAACAGCCATAGAAGGCAGGATGAAGCTCCTTTGGCGTCTTAAGCTCCTCACCCCCCGCAAGAGTCTGATTAAGTTTATTTGGGTATTCAACATCGATACAATCCAGAGGTAATTGCGCCAGTTTATTTGCCTGCTCGAGGGTCAGCATTATAGGTTCTGTTTCGACGGAAAGAATGGAAGGAGTTTCTATAACTTCTTCTTCAGAGGAACCAGAAGCTTCCTCCAATTTTCTCTCTTCGTTTTTACAGGACATAACTAACAGGCATAGTAGTACAATTGCTATTTTTCTCATTGATCTTGGTTTTTGTGTTTATACCAGCCACCCCTCTCTGTCGAGGCTTCTGTATTGTATAGCTTCACTGATATGGGCTCCTTTAATGACCTCAGAACCTTCCAGATCAGCAATGGTACGCGACACTTTCAGGATCCTGTCATAGGCCCTTGCTGAAAGGTTTATTCGCTCCATAGCTGTCCTCAGTAACTGCCTGGAAGTCTCATCCATGCTGCAGTGAACCTGAAGCTGTTTGACATTCATCTGTGCATTATAATGAACTTTTTCATTGTCCCTGAACCTTTCCGACTGGATTTCCCTGGCCTTGATCACCCGAGCCCTGATATCCGAACTCTTTTCTCCTGTCCTTTCTTCGCTTAGCTTCTCAAAGGGAACGGGTGTTACCTCGATATGAATATCGATCCTGTCCAACAAAGGTCCGCTAATTTTCTTAAGATAACGCTGCATTTCTGCAGGAGTGGAAGTCATTGAAGAATTCTCGTCGTTGAAATAGCCACTGGGGCTTGGGTTCATACTTGCCACCAGCATAAAGCTTGAAGGATAGGTAACTGTATATTTAGAACGTGAAATCGTAACCTCCCGATCTTCCAGAGGTTGCCGCAGTACCTCCAGGACTTTTCTCTGGAATTCAGGCAGCTCGTCGAGAAAGAGGACTCCGTTGTGAGAGAGGGAGATCTCACCCGGCTGGGGATAGCTGCCTCCCCCGACAAGTGCGACGTCGGAAATAGTGTGATGAGGGCTTCTGAAGGGGCGTTGATAAAGTAATCCGATGTTCTCTTTTACCTTTCCTACTACGCTATGGATCTTGGTGGTCTCCAGCGCCTCCTGAAGCGTCATCGGCGGGAGAATGCTGGGGAGGCGTTTTGCCAACATGGTCTTTCCGGCTCCCGGCGGGCCTATGAGAATGATATTATGGCCTCCTGCAGCGGCAATTTCCATACAGCGCTTTATGGATTCCTGCCCACGTACATCTGCGAAGTCATTATCCAGGTTCTGGAGCCCCTCGTAGAATTCCTTTCGGGTATCAATTATTGTCTTTTCTGGCTCAATTCCCTGGTCGAAAAACTGGATGACCTCCTTTATGTTCTCAATTCCATATACCTCCAGGCCCGAAACAATGGCTGCCTCTCTGGCATTTTTCCTGGGGACGAAAAATCCTTTGAAACCTTCCTTTTTGGCTCTTATTGCAATAGGAAGAGAACCTCTGATGGGCTGAACATTTCCATCCAGGGAAAGTTCCCCCATAATTATGTATTCTGAAAGATTGGGCGCCTTGATCTGGTTAGTCGCCGCAAGAATCCCTATGGCAAAGGTAAGATCATAGGCTGTACCTTCCTTCCGAAGATCGGCCGGGGACATATTCATTATGATCTTCCTCCCCTTTAGCTCATAGCCTACATTCTTAAGGGCAGCAGCAATGCGGTAATTACTCTCCTTTATGGCAGCATCGGGAAGCCCAACGAGATGATAACCAATGCCAGGATCCACGTTCACCTCCACGGTGACCGTAGTAGCATCGACTCCCACAACAGCACTTCCAAAAACCTTTACCAGCATTTAAAGATATCTTTCCTTAAATGTAGTAAATTTTTCGAAAAATCTTATTACTTCGAAACTCCCAAAACCTCTGTCCGGTAGTAGGACAGAAGCCCGTCAATGGGTCGCTGTACAAAATTCCCGATCTCCAGATGGTAAGGTTTGGCTACGTCTCTGATGATATCCTGAGAGAAATAGGCTATTGAACCTATAAAATGCACCGGAACATTCTGGGCCTCCTTAAAACATAACACTCTGTGCTCGATGAAATTCTTCATCCCTTCTGAGATAAGGGTGTAAAAATAGCCATTGCGCTCATTGGTGAAGATGAATTCAGCAAATGAAGCGAGATAAGTATTCGGGTTTTCCTTCTTATACAGGTTCTCCTTGATCACATCTGATGAAAGATCGTATTTCGTCTGAAATACTTCCGCCAGCTCCTGCGGCATGGTCTTATAGTAATAGTCACGGATTAGTCTTTTTCCGAAGTAATTCCCGCTGGCCTCGTCCATAAGGATATACCCCAGGGAATCCACAGCAGTTTTAATGTTCTTCCCATCAAAGAAACAGGAGTTGGAACCTGTACCAAGTATACAAACGATCCCAGGTTCTGTGGTGGCAGCATATACTGCGGCTACCATATCTTCCTTTACAACGATTTCTGTTGCTTCAGAGAAGTAATCTGAAAGAATGGATTTCAGAAGTGCTGTCGGAACGGGAGTACCACAGCCTGCACCAAAAAAATGTACCCGCTCCACCTTATCTTTCACCAATCTCAGGTCTTCGTTCTCCAGAAGCCTGTTCTCCAGAACCTCAGTTTTAAATACTGCAGGATTCAATCCTTTTGTCCTGGTTTTTAATATCTGTTCCCCCTTCGAATCCAGTAAGACCCAATCACATTTCGTGGAACCACCATCTGCTATTAAAATCATTTGTAGCTAATAATTAATTGAAAAAAACCCTGATTTCTCAGGGTTTGTTAAAGTATAAAAATTTATTAAATTGAAGCTACGTGGGCAGCCATTTCGACCAATTTTGTTGAATAGCCGTATTCGTTATCATACCAGGCAATTAGCTTAAAGAAATTGTCGTTTAATGCGATTCCGGCACCGGCATCGAAGTTACAGGCATGCGAATCAGATACAAAATCCTGCGAAACCACCTCTTCTTCTGTATAAGAAATGATTCCTTTGTACTCTCCTTCAGCAGCTTCCCTGAATACCCTTTTGATCTCTTCATAGCTGGTGCTCTTCTCGGTACGTACAGTAAGATCCACTACCGAAACATCAGCCGTTGGAATTCTAAAGGCCATTCCAGTAAGCTTTCCTTTCAGCTCAGGAATAACCTTGGTTACCGCTACCGCTGCACCTGTGGTGCTAGGGATGATATTACCCAGGATGCTTCTACCTAATCTGAAATTCTTTGGTGACGGTGAGTCAACAGGAAACTGGGTGGCGGTAGTGGCATGAACGGTAGTCATCAGACCCTCCACTATTCCAAAGTTGTCGTGCATCACCTTGGCCAGTGGCGCAAGACAGTTGGTGGTACAGGAAGCATTTGAAACGATGGTATCTTCTGGCTTGATTTCT
>CBFGYW010000058.1:0-7998 GCA_965653085.1 uncultured Salinimicrobium sp. | reverse complement strand
TCAGCGGATTTTTGATCTCGTGCGCCACCTGTTTGGCCATTTCCCGCCAGGCCTGCTCCCGTTCACTCGCCGCCAGCTTCTGCGCACTCTCCTCCAGCTCGTCTATCATGCTGTTGTAGGCATCCACCAAAGTGTAGATCTCAACGCTCGCATCGCCAATGTCTATCTTCTTGTTCCGCTTGTCCAGCCGCGTCTGATTTATCTTATCCGAAACCGTCTTAAGCGACTTCGTGATATAGGTCGAAAGGAAATAAGCCATCGCGATGGCTATCAGCAGCATGAACAGGTAGACTTCGATAAGCCGGATGAGGAAGTTGTTGAGGTCGCGGGTATACTGCACATCGTCTTCCAGGTAGGGCAGGTTCAGGATGGCCAGGGGCATGAACTTGTTGTCGGTGATATAGGTGTAGGAGGACTGGTAGCGTTCCCCGCCCTTCTGCGTATGCCGCACCGCCCGCTTGCTGGAAGAGGAATTCAGCTTCTCTATGATGACCTCGTCCAGGAAAATATCCGAAGTATCCCGGAAAAAGGACTGGTTCGACCTCAGGATCAGCCTGCCATCGAGGCTGTAGATGTTGATAGGCATATTGTGCACCTGCGAGATTTCGTGGATCTTCTGCCTTTCCAGAAGTATCAGCGGAATATTCTCCGCATTCACCTCATAGGTGGTGCTCTCTATCACAAAGCGGATATTCTCCCTGATAGCCTCCTCCTTCCGCTCCAGCCGGTCCCGGTGGTATTCCTTGGCCTCCTGTTTATAATGGAAGATGGTGATGCCCGCAATGAGGATGGAGGCCAGCAGCACCAGCAGGATCATCGAGAGGAAGATCCGCGTTCGAAGTGAGAATTTCAGAAGCTTCATGCTTTTTGTTTGCTGCGGCATAAGTATCAATTATCAAACCATTCTACCGGTCCCGATTTTTTGTTCGCAGACTTTTATACAGCCGAACCCCCAGCATCAGGATAATTGCCAGCAGGAAGATGCCAATAACCCCGTAGATCCAGTTCACCGCACTCTTTAGAATGACCAGGAACACCACCGCGAAGAGGATGAGGGTGGAACCTTCGTTCCAAAGGCGCATCTGAGTGGAAGTCCACGTCTTTTCATCCTTCTGAAGCTTTCCGAAAAGCTGCTGACATTTAAGATGGTACAGGATAAGGAGCAGCACGAAGCCCAGCTTGACGTGCATCCAGGGCTGCTGCAGCCATTGCGGTACCAGGAAGAGCAGAGAGATTCCGAAGATTAAGGCCAGGATGGCAGAAGGCCAGGTGATGATATACCACAGCCGGCGCGCCATTAGTTGTAATTGGGCGGTGACGATGCCCCTTTCAGGTTCCGGTTTTTCCGAAGCCTCAATCTGGTAGATAAACAGCCGCGGAATGTAGAACAGCCCCGCAAACCAGGTGATGACGAAAATGAGATGCAGGGATTTCAGGTATGGATAAAGGTCTTGCATTGGGTTAAGATGAATGCCCGAAGGGGCACTGGCTCTTACAAAGATACTAATTCAGCTGACTTGTTTGAGATTTACGGTAGCCAGGAATTCACGAATACTAAGTTTCGGTTTTTAGTCCTGCGGGAGCAGCACTTCCATCTGGTAATGAGGGGCCAGCTGCAGGATGCGGTTTATGATATTGGGATCTTCCGCTGGAGGGGCGGAAAGCTCCCTTGCCGGACTGCCTATTTCGAAGAAAAATTCCTCAAAACCTGCGGGGGTGATGCTCACCAGCAGTCGGCCCTTGCTGTCTTCAAGGTTTTTGAAGGTATGCCGTGTGCTTCGGGGAATATAGGCAAAGCCACCTTTCTCCAGCACCCGCTCCTCCTCTCCGCACAGGAAGGAAAATCGGCCCTCCAGCACGTAAAAAGCCTCTTCCTCGGCGTGATGGATATGCGGGGGAGGCCCCGACTGCGGCCCGACCTCCTGCTCGATTAGGCAGTAAACCCCCGCCGTCTCCCTGCCGGTGGCTTTGAAAGTATACAGGTCCCCCAGGACCCAGTAACTGCGGCCCTCGCCGTGAGGTAGCAGGATTGCGGTTGGCATGGTCATAGTGACTGTTTATCAGGGTTTTACCCACTAAATTTAAATAAAAAATGGGATATTACAATTTATTTTTGCCGCGTCCAGCTGTGACCCGCTGCGTGTGATCTTTCCCTGTAAGCTATCGGGAACAGCGCCACTTGCCTTATGATCTTCAGATCTCCGTCCCTTCCACACCCAGCCAAATATGAATTAATTACTAAAACTAAAATATCTCGCCTCCCTCTCAAAAGAAATATTCCTATACCCAAAAGCCTCCATCTCCAGCTGATACATCCCCGCCATGAACGCCCCATTGAAATCAGAATGGAATATCCGGTCATACCAGCGTATCAGCCTATAATCTTCCTTCAGGTTCTCCAAAGGCTTATTCAGAAACATATTTATCCCCGACAGCCCCTCATACTGGTACACGTGAAGGATCTCGTGCCCCTCTATCCTGTGCGCATCAGGCAGCTTCTGCTGCAATAGGATGGAATGGAACAAGGCCGAGGCTCCCGCCTCTTCGCCCCCGCTCATAATTGGACCGTTGGCAGTAAAGACAAAGGTGCCGAAGACCAGGCTTCGGTCCACATCCAGCTTCCCCTTTGTAAAATGCGCCGCCGTGGAAAGCAGGGACAAGGGCAGGATGCGGTACCGCAGCTTAAACCCCTCCTTCGTAAGGATCTCTATCCGGTTAAAGCCCAGGTTCAGGTGCCACCGCTCCCCGAAATCCCGGTTCGCCGCTGCATTCTCTATGATGGAACTGCCCGCAGCATTCACCAGCTTCGATGGCCAGATCAGATTGTAGTTCCTGTGTTCTGAAAACTCCCGTACCAGCCGTTTGCTTTCAAATATAAGGTAACCGCCAAGCGCTCCCTGTGCAAAACCCTTCAGCAGGGTCTTATCCCACCGCTGCTCCGCTTCCTTGTTTATCAATGCCCCAACGCCTCCAATCACGGCACCTATCCCTATATTTGCGAGTCCATACTGCAGATCATTTTCTTGCGCCACAGCCGACTCCCCCGGAAGCCCTAGGCAGCAGAAAAGATAAGAAAATGAAACAGTCTTCGGGACATATACACTGGTGGATCTTCTATGGAAGAAATGACAGGAACAGAATCTGCTGTCCCCGGAAGTAATTTATGCTAATATAGCAGTTGAAAGCTTCTTGAAGCCCCAAAAGTTTAAAAATCGGATCCTGAATGCCTCCACCGGCCTGAATCGTGCCACTTTCGAAGCCAAAGCATTCAGCCTCCCTATGAAGTACCCCTGCCTGCCCGCCCTCCTTCTGCTCCTTCTCTTTTCCGCCTGAACCATATAAGACGAGATGCTCGACCTCACTTGCCAGCAGGACATCCTCATTGAAGTCAAGCCATCCTGAAAGATAGTGGCTACAGTTTTTGGATTTTCTTCATAATCCTATCACGGCTAGGCCTTCCCCAGCCCCGCCAATAGTCCTTTCAGTTCCGCCAGCTCATACTGGCTCTTAAATTTCATCAGGTCCCTTCGTTTTCCGTTGGTCAGCACCAGAGAATACCGGTCTCTTCCAAACACTGATTTCTGCTTCAGCCTTTTGATCTCGTCAACTTTTATTTTTTCAGCAGTGGACTTTTTAAACAGGATAAAATAGAGAGAGACCAGAGAAGCTGTTCCTACTGCAAACCATATAATTTCCACTATTCCCAGGTCGGTTTCCATTAGGGTGATAAGCCGCAGGAGAGCATTTAAAAGATTAAGAACGATAAGCGCAAATATCCCGAAATACTGTTTTTTCAAATCGTCCTTTATCTCGATCGTTTTATCTGCTTCGTTGTATGCAATTCTCATTTTTTAGGAGGTTAATTCACAGGCTAGAGCTGCAGCCGAAATATAGTGAAAAGAGCGAATATAACTTAAGTCAGCAACGTCATCCCTACGCATACCTGAAAATAATTCTATAACAAAACCAGACCTTCTCCGGACTAAACAGCCCCTAAACAGCCCCCAAACAGCCCCTAAACAGCCCCTATACAGGTCTGGGGGGCTGTATAGGGGCTGTTTACTGCCTGTGAAATAGCTGTTTTGTACGAAGGAGATAAGAGGAAAATGAGAATAAGAAAGGTAATTTAGGAAATTCGGTTTAAATCCTGCATCGCCACTTCCGCCTTTCTTCCCTTAATAAAAACAAAGGTGATCACCACCCCAGTAAGCGCCATCCCCACGCCCACCAGGTTAGGGGACGCATAGCTGAAGCCAGCCACCAGCGGCAGTCCCCCCAGAAAGGCACCCAGGGCGTTGCCGATGTTGAACCCGGCTTGAATGACGGCCGAGGCGATCATCTCGGCCCCCACGGCGGTCTGGATCATCAGCATCTGAATAGGGGCAGCCACGGCGAAGGTGATACAGCCGGTGAGGAAAACCAGTGCCAGGGCAGCGTACTGGTTTGAGGAGAAGAAATAGACCAGCAGCAGGTCACCCGCAATCAGCAACAGCAGCAGCAGGATAGTCTTTGGGGGCGAGAATCTGTCGGCCAGTTTTCCGCCCAGGAGGTTTCCGATGACCATTCCCAGTCCGGCCAGGATGAGGATATAGGGGATATGTTCGGGGGAGAAGCCGGAGACCTCGGTAAGCAGGGGGGCGATATAGCTGATCCAGCAGAAGAGGCCACCCAAACCTATGGCGGTGATGCCAATGATGAGCCAGGCCTCCTTCTTTCTGAAGAACTGCAGCTGAGTCCTCATACTGTGGGCTTTTTCAAGTTTCAGGTCGGGCATCCAGAAGTAGAGGGAGATGACGGTGAGGGCGCCGATGGCGGCAATGAGGATGAAGGTGGCATTCCACGAGAACTGCTGCCCGAGGAAGGTACCCACGGGCACCCCCAGCAGGTTTGCCAGGGTGAGGCCTGAGAACATAATGGACACCGCCTGTGCCTCCTTGCCCTTATCGGCCAGTTTGCTCGCTACCACGGCTCCCACGCCAAAAAAGGCTCCGTGAGGCAGGCCTGACAGTAGGCGGGAGAGCAGCAGGATCTCGTAGTTGGGGGCAATAATCGAGAGGGCGTTGAAGAGACTGAGCATCACGGCCAGCAGCAGCAACATCCTGCGGGGCGGGTAGTTCCTGCCCGCAATCACCAGCAGGGGGGCACCAATGACCACCCCCAGGGCATAGGCAGAGATAAGGTATCCCGCCACGGGAATAGACACGTCAAGGTCGGTGGCTATCTCGGGCAGCAGGCCCATCATCACGAATTCGGTGATGCCTATGGTAAGACCGCCAAGAAGCAGTGCAAAGAGACTTTTTTTCATCCTGAAATGGCTTCTGAAGTAAGTCTGCAAATTTACGGTCCTGCCTGCGGAATCTGCACGGAAATGGCAGAAATCTACGATAGCGTTTGCGCGAAGGAGGGTGCAGAACAGGCTGTAGCCGCCGCTTTCCGGAACCGGGCTCCTGAGGCCGATACATGTTTTAAGGCGGGCAATAAAAAAGGCAGCGGACTGAGCCGCTGCCTTAAAAAAATGTTTCTGAGGGGCTGTAATAGCCTTTCTGAAGAAGTTTGGGCCGCTATTCGGATTTATCCCTTCACCTTCGCATCCACCTTTTCCGGCAGCACCTCAAAACCCATATTATAGAGGGTAAAACCAAAGATATCTGCATACTGCTCTATGGTCTTGCTCACCGGAGTCCCGGCACCGTGGCCTGCGTTGGTTTCAATTCGGATAAGCACCGGATTGTTGCCCGCCTGCTTGGCCTGCAGCTCTGCGGCGAATTTAAAGGAATGTGCAGGTACTACCCTGTCATCGTGATCTCCCGTGGTAACGAGGGTTGCAGGATACTCCACCCCTTCCTTCACGTTGTGTACTGGGGAGTAGCCCAGCAGGTACTCAAACATCTCCTTGCTCTCGTCGGCGGTACCGTAGTCATAAGCCCAGCCTGCGCCCGCGGTGAAGGTGTGGTAACGCAGCATATCCATCACCCCCACTGCAGGAAGGGCGACCTTTACCAGGTCGGGCCGCTGAGTCATAACGGCTCCTACCAGCAGTCCGCCGTTGGAACCTCCCCTAATGGCGAGGTAGTCGCTGGAGGTGTAGTTCTCGCTGATAAGGTATTCGGCGGCGGCGATAAAGTCGTCAAAGACGTTCTGTTTCTGAAGTTTGGTTCCGGCGTCGTGCCATTCCTTACCGTATTCCCCGCCTCCGCGAAGGTTGGGCACTGCGTAAATACCGCCCTGCTCCATCCACACCGCGTTTGCGATGCTGAAAGAAGGCGTTAGACTAATATTGAAGCCCCCGTACCCATAAAGAATGGTGGGGTTCTTTCCGTTTCTTTCCAGGCCTTTCTTGTAGGTGATGATCATTGGAACCCTGGTCCCGTCCTTGGAAGTATAGAAAACCTGCTCGCTTTCGTAATCGGCAGGATTAAAATCGATGGCTGGCTTGTTATACAGTTCAGAAACTCCTTTTTCCACGTCAAACTTATAGATGCTGCCCGGCGTTACATAATTGGTGAAACTGTAGTACAGTTCCTTCTCTTCCTTCTTCCCGCCGAAACCGGTGGCGCTTCCGATTCCCGGAAGTTCGATCTCCCGCACCAGCTTCCCGTCATAATCGTACTGCTTCACCTCGGAAACGGCATCGACCATATATTCGGTGAAGAAATAGCCGCCCGCGGTGGCCGGACTCAGTACGTGCTCTGTCTCCGGAATGAAATCCACCCAGTTCTCAGGCGCAGGATCTGAAGCATCCACGGTCACTATTCTTCCGTTTGGCGCATCGAGGTTGGTAACGATATAGAGCTTGCTGCCCACGTTGTCGATGACGTAGCTGTCGGTCTCCTCATGGTCCAGGATGGTGACCAGCTTTGGGTTCGGCTGCGTAAGGTCCATCAGGTACAGTTTTCCGCCGGAAGTGGAGTTGCGGGCAGAGATAAGCAGATACCTGTTGTCTTCGGTCACGCTACCTCCCACATAGCGGTGTTTCTGGGCCGCTGTGCCCCCGAACACCAGCTGGTCTGCCGACTGCGGGGTGCCGAGTTTATGGTAGAACAGCCTGTGCTGGTCTGTCTTGGCCGAAAGCTCGCTGCCCTCGGGCTTCTCATAGCTGGAGTAGTAGAAGCCTTCGTTGCCCTTCCAGGACATCCCGCTGAACTTCACATCCACCAGGGTGTCTTCCACTATCTCGCGGGTCTCGGCATTCATGACGATGACCTTCCTCCAGTCACTTCCGCCTTCGGAAATGCTGTAGGCCAGGATCTTTCCGTCTTCAGAAAAACTCAGTCCGCCCAGGGAGGTGGTGCCGTCGGCGCTGAATTTATTTGGGTCCAGAAACACTTCCGGAGTCCCGTTCTCTCCCTTTTTGCGGTAGATCACATACTGGTTCTGCAGTCCGTCGTTCTTGGAGAAGTAGATATAATCGCCTTCCTTCCAGGGAGCGCCTATCTTCTCGTAGTTCCACAGTTCTGAAAGCCGGTCCTTCAGTTCCTCCCGGAAGGGGATGGCCTCCAGATATCCGAAACTCACCTGGTTCTGGGCAGCCACCCAGGCCTCAGTTTCCTTGCTTCGGTCATCTTCCAGCCAGCGGTAGGGGTCTGGAACTTCGGTGCCAAAATAGGTGGCCACGGTATCTACTTTCTTGGTTTCGGGATAGGTCAAGGCACTTGTTTCTTTAGAGACTTCACTTCCGCAGGAACAAAGGAGTCCGACGGAAAAAACGCTTAATACGGTTTTTTTCATTATTGAAGAATTGCGGTTAAGGAAGGTAAATATAGCAGTTTTAGGATTACCTTCTGCGGAAGGCTAGATGATCTTGCGCCAGTTCTGTTCCAGGTCCTTTTTCTTTATCAGGTATTCCGCAATCTGCACCGCATTGGTGGCAGCTCCCTTCCGAAGATTGTCCGCCACTATCCACATGTTAAGGGTATTGGGCTGGGAATGGTCCCTGCGGATGCGGCCCACGAAGACCTCGTCTTTGCCTTCGGCATAGATGGGCATGGGGTAGGTGTT
>CBFGYW010000057.1:0-8010 GCA_965653085.1 uncultured Salinimicrobium sp. | reverse complement strand
GAGGTGTTTGAAAAGATCGAAGAGGAAGGCTATATAATAGAGAATGTGATCGACTATACCGATGCGGAAGAGGATAATGTCTTCCTTGAGTCTACAGGAAGCCTGATCATGGACCGCGTCAACGAAAAGGTGTACTGCGCCCTTTCCCCCCGTGCTCACGAGGAATTACTTATCGAATTCTGCGAGGACTTTGAATTTACTCCGGTTATCTTCACGGCATATCAGGATGTCGGCGGAAAAAGGATGCCTATCTATCACACCAACGTGATGATGTGCATCGCCGAAAATTTTGCTGTGATCTGCCTTGACAGCATCGATGACAAGAAAGAACGCAAGAATGTGGTTCAGCACCTGAAAGCTGACGGGAAAGAGATCATTGAAATCACCGAAGCTCAATTACACCATTATGCAGGGAATATGCTGCAGGTTCAGGGAAGTGATGATAAGAAATACCTGGTGATGAGTGACTCAGCTTTAAAAAGTCTTCACCCGACTCAGATAAAAGCGATCAACAAGCACTGTGAGATCTTAAGCAGCGATCTTGAAACCATAGAAACCTGTGGCGGTGGAAGTGCAAGATGTATGCTTGCAGAAGTATTTCTGCCAAGGGAAAAATAATTATAGAGAGAAACCTATTTGGAGGCTATTTTGTCGAGGACGTAACCGCCTTCAGATTTACCCCAAACCAGGTTATCATTGGCGTCAAAGCCTCGTGCCCAATTGATGATCTGGTTTTTCCCAATCCTCAGATAATGAACTGAATATAAGGCCTTTCCCAATCCGCGACTGCAGTTTTCACCCTCAGTCTTTCCTATATAAGTGTCATTGCTCTTTTCAAAGAGCACCTGGCAGCCCTTTCGAAGAGAAAGTTCAGACTCGCTCATGGAATCGAATACTTCCGGCTCCTGCCATTTTCCAATATATTCCGCAGGCTCTGTCAGCTCGTAAGATTCCATGGTAACCGTGTTGCCAGAAGATTCCAGGATCTTATAGATCCGCTGGTCATAAGGCTGGTTCCCGTTATTGGTCACCCCGTATTCCGCATAAACCCAGCGCCCCTCCCTATCTTCCCAGATATGGGCAAGGTTCAGAGTAATGTTATAGTAATCGGGGTTCTCTTCAGATTGTTTTTCGGAAACAAAAGTGCCTTCCATAAGGGCATAAAGTTCTTCTTCCTGGGTCAGGGGCTGCTGATTGCAGGCCACTACCAAAAACAACAGTAAGAGGGGGGATTTTTGTCTCAAGCAGAACGAAATAGATTAATACTCACAATATTGGGTGCAAAATAGATAAAATTTCCATATTCAGGGAAATTTTATCTCAGAAAACATCCTAAATTCCTCTAATTTGCAGCAGTTAATCTCCTGAAACCTTCAGATGAAGAATACCTTAAAAATTGTACTTATTGTCATAGGACTGGGCTTCTTTGCCTACAGTATCTATAACCTTTTGCTGATGGATGGAGCTTCCCCCGAGGCGCGCCGACAGCTTTATGGGATGCTGGGCGTGGGGTTCCTCTTCCTCCTGGGAGGAGTGGCTATGGGAAAAAGGTGAGCTTAAAGTCTATAGCAGGTCCTCCACCCGCGTAGGAGCATTATCCGATTTGTTGTCCCTGATTGTCCTAATGAATTCGTGCAGGTTGCTGTCTGCTCTGCCTACCCAGATCTTGATAAAATGATGGTCCTTATGGAAGGAATATTCCTCGGCGCTTCCTTTATAGATCCTGAGTTTGTGGTTCGGAATCACCAGCGCATAGGTTTCCAGGTTTGATCTGAAGCTGAGCACCACTCCTTTGGGCCGCATTTCAATGGTGCAGGTGGGCTTATAATCGTTAACGACCAGAAGGTTATGGATCTCAATGCTGGCGCCCGTGATCTCGTGATTGGCAGAGCTGGTCTTTGCGAATTGCTGGCGCTCCTGAAGGGTGAAGGTTTTTCCAACTGCCGCATCGATCTGTGGCTTCACGGCACTGTAATCTGGAGTTAGTCTCAGTAGCATATCACTTTTTAGTAAAGATAGGGATTTGGCGCCTAAGCCCCTAAATCAACCCCAAATTTCTGTTATCTTTGCGCTTTCCATTATAATTTTTATTCAGGCTATAAAACCATTTCGATGAGTATTGAGACCACTATTAAACAACAGGTAAAGGAAGCTGTCGAGAAGCTTTTTCAGGTGAATCTGGAACAGGTAGAGTTTCAACCTACCCGGAAGGATTTTGAAGGGGATATTACCCTGGTGACCTTTCCAATGCTGCGGCAGATCAGGACCAACCCTGTTCAGTTGGGGGAAGCCATTGGAAAATACCTGGTGGAGAACAACCCCCAGGTGGAAAAGTACAATGTGGTACAGGGTTTTCTGAATATAGTTCTGTCAAATAAATATTATCTGGATTTCTTTGGCGCTGCCAAAAACGACCCCAGCTACGGAAGGCTTCCTCAGGGTGACGAAAGCATCATGGTGGAATATTCTTCCCCTAATACTAATAAGCCCCTTCATTTAGGGCACGTGCGGAACAACCTGCTGGGATATTCTGTTGCTGAAATTCTGAAGGCTTCCGGAAGGGAAGTCTACAAAACCCAGATCATCAACGACCGGGGGATCCATATCTGTAAGTCAATGCTGGCGTGGAGACGCTTTGGCAATGGTGAAACTCCAGAAACCACCGGACTCAAGGGAGATAAGCTGGTTGGGAACTACTATGTGAAGTTCGACAAGGTTTATAAAGATGAGATCTCCGAATTAATGGCACAGGGTAAAACTGAGGAAGAAGCCAAAGCCCAGGCTCCAATTTTACTGGAGGCCCAGGAAATGCTGCGGAAATGGGAAGCCGGAGACAAGGAAGTGGTGGATCTCTGGTCCAGGATGAATGAATGGGTCTATGAAGGCTTTCAGGAAACCTACACTAAGTTGGGGGTAGATTTTGACAAGAACTATTACGAAAGTCAGACATATATCCTCGGGAAGGATGTAGTTGCAGAAGGCCTTAAAAAAGGCGTTTTCTATAAAAAGGAGGATGGGAGTGTATGGATAGACCTTACCGACGAAGGCCTGGACGAGAAAATTGTTTTAAGAAGCGACGGCACTGCCGTTTATATAACCCAGGATATAGGTACCGCCATCCAGAGAATGAAGGACTTTGAGGCAGATGGAATGGTTTACACAGTAGGGAATGAGCAGGATTACCATTTCAAGGTACTTTTCCTCATCATGAAAAGATTAGGCTACGACTGGGCCCAGAACCTTTTCCATCTCAGCTATGGGATGGTGGACCTGCCCAGCGGAAAGATGAAAAGCCGCGAAGGAACCGTAGTGGATGCCGATGAGCTGATGGAGGAAATGACCAATACTGCAAGGACCATTTCCGAAGAACTAGGGAAACTGGAAGGCTATTCCGAAGAAGAAAAGGAGGCTCTTTACGAGATCATCGGGATGGGCGCCCTGAAATATTATATCCTGAAGGTGGATCCTAAAAAACGTATCCTGTTCAATCCTGAGGAATCAGTGGATTTCCAGGGTAACACCGGGCCTTTTATCCAGTATACCTACGCCAGGATCCAGTCCATCCTAAGGAAGTCCGATTTTGATTACGAGGAAGCCAATTTTGATTACACCTTAAATGCCAAGGAAAAGGAGCTTATTAAACAGTTGCAGCTTTATCCAGAGGTGATCCAGCAGGCAGCAGAAAACCACAGCCCTGCCCTCATCGCCAATTATACCTATGAGCTGGTGAAGGAATTCAACTCTTTCTACCAGAACGTTACAATCCTGGGGACTGCAGATATGACCGAAAAGAAATTCCGGGTACAGCTTTCAAAGATGGTGGGCGATGTAATTAAATCTGCCTTTGCTTTACTGGGTATAGAAGTCCCGGAGAGAATGTAGATTCAGGAAGGAAGTATCTGCCAGCACGATAAAGTCTTCAGAAGGATAATAAAGTCGTCAGGAACTTTTGGATGAAAACAAATAAAATTTTCACTTCGGCCTCAAATCATTAAATTTGCGCAAGCCGGTACAGAGGTGGGATTTTAAACAAGAAAGAAATTATGTTTGACAGTTTAAGTGATAAGTTAGATAGTGCCTTACACATTCTTAAGGGGCATGGGCAGATTACCGAAGTAAACGTTGCCGAGACATTGAAGGAAGTGCGTCGCGCCCTTGTGGATGCCGATGTGAACTACAAGATAGCCAAGGATTTCACCAATACGGTGAAGGAAAAGGCGCTGGGGCAGGATGTATTGACCGCCCTGAAACCTGGGCAGCTGATGGTGAAGCTGGTCAAGGATGAGCTTACCGAACTGATGGGGGGAGATGCTGAAGGGATTAATCTTTCCGGAAATCCTTCCGTGATCCTGATGTCCGGTCTGCAGGGAAGTGGTAAAACCACTTTCTCCGGAAAACTTGCAAACTTCCTCAAAACCAAAAAATCGAAGAAACCTTTACTGGTAGCCTGTGATGTTTACCGCCCTGCGGCTATTAACCAGCTGCACGTAGTGGGGGACCAGATAGGGGTGGAGGTCTACAGCGACGAAGGAAATAACGACCCTGTAGCCATCGCGCAGGCTGCGATCGCACATGCCAGGGAAAATGGCTTTAACGTGGTGATCGTGGATACGGCAGGACGTCTGGCCATAGACGAGGCCATGATGACCGAGATCGCGAATATCCACCAGGCCATCAAGCCTCAGGAAACCCTGTTTGTTGTGGATTCCATGACAGGACAGGATGCCGTGAACACCGCAAAGGCCTTCAACGACAAACTTAATTTCGACGGCGTCATCCTTACAAAACTTGACGGGGATACCCGCGGGGGAGCTGCCATTTCCATTAAATCGGTTGTAAACAAGCCTATCAAATTCATCGGTACCGGTGAAAAAATGGACGCTATCGATATTTTCTACCCTTCCCGTATGGCCGACAGGATTCTGGGGATGGGAGACGTTATCTCCCTCGTTGAAAGGGCCCAGGAGCAGTATGACGAGGAGGAGGCGAGAAAACTTCAGAAGAAGATCGCCAAGAACGAATTCGGATTTGATGACTTCCTGAACCAGCTGCAGCAGATCAAGAAGATGGGCTCGATGAAGGACCTGATGGGAATGATCCCCGGGGCCGGAAAGATGCTGAAGGATGTAGACATCGATGACGACGCCTTCAAACATATTGAAGCCATCATATATTCCATGACACCCGAGGAGCGTTCGAAGCCAAACATCATCAATGCCAAAAGGAAGATCAGGATCGGAAAAGGATCGGGAACCTCTGTTCAGCAGGTGAACCAGCTGTTAAAGCAGTTCAGCCAGATGAGCAAAATGATGAAGATGATGCAGGGCGGCGGCGGAAGAAAGATGATGCAGATGATGAAAGGAATGAAATAGGGGAAGAATTTCCAGAGATCACCAATTTAGCAAATCACATAGCACCAAACCAGACCAAATGACACTTCTCGACGGAAAGAAAATAAGTGACGACATCAAGGATGAAATCGCTTCCACGGTACAAAAATTAAAAGACCGCGGCGAAAAGGTACCCCACCTTGCAGCCATCATCGTCGGGAATGACGGCGCCAGCATGACTTATGTCTCCAGCAAGGTGAAGGCCTGCGAGCGCGTTGGGTTTGAATCCACCCTTATCAGGATGTCTTCCACCACCAGTGAACTGGAGCTATTGGCCAAGATCAGGGACCTGAACAATAATGATGACATCGACGGGTTCATCGTGCAGCTACCGCTTCCGGCCCAGATCGATACTCAGAAAGTGCTTCTGGCAATTGACCCTGACAAGGATGTGGATGGTTTCCACCCTACCAACTTCGGAAAAATGTCCCTGGACATGACTTCCTTTATTCCCGCAACTCCTTACGGGATCCTCGAGCTGCTGGAGAGATACGATATTCCTACCAAAGGAAAACATACCGTGGTTATCGGAAGAAGTTATATCGTGGGAAGGCCAATGAGCATCCTTATGGGCCGCAAAGGCTTCCCCGGAAACTCTACCGTGACCCTCACCCACGAATTCACCAAGAATATTACCCAGATCACCTCTCAGGCCGATATCATCATCATCGCCGTAGGTATACCCAACTTCCTGAAAGCCGAAATGGTCAAGGACGATGCCGTTGTCATCGACGTTGGGATCACTAGGGTTCCGGACGAGAATGACCCTAGGGGCTATTATATTTCGGGGGATGTGGATTTTGCGAACGTGAGCAAGAAAACCTCCTTTATCACTCCCGTACCCGGAGGGGTAGGACCTATGACCATTGCCATGCTGCTTAAAAATACCCTGCTGGCAAGGGTGATCCACAGGGAGAAGAAGGGACTATAAGAAAATTCCTATACTTGTTTTTAAGTGTTTTAACTAGGCCGGCTCTGTTAGGGCAAGGCAGGGGGATCTTCTTGTCCGGATTTTTCTTCAGGATTGGTTAAAAACTCTTTTCGAAATTACACCCATTTCCAGTAGGTTTCACCTGCTGTTTCCGCTTTTTCCCTGAAGTAATAAACGACTTCTTTGATTCATCTTCAAGGGACCATCTCCATACCTCACCCCTTGCTCACCCCTTGTTCACCCCTTTCTCACCCCATCCCGAAGGGGTGAGAAAGGGGTGAGCTCGGTGTAAAATAAGGGTAAAAAAAGGGGATGCTACGGCCCTGCTAGGCACAGCATTTCTCTAGAAAACAAAATAAAATCTGTGAGTTTAAGATTTCCTTAGGCCTCTTCAACTGATTGTTCATCAGTCTTCCATTCCAGATAATGGTGCAGATCTGTCTGGATGAACTTCAGGGCAAATGTGAAAATGGCGAGGTCATCTACATAACCTATCCCTGGAATAAAATCGGGAACGATATCAAAGGGATTGAAGATGTAAAGCAGCGAAAAGGCGGCGGCAGCAATGGTAAACCAGGGGACTTCCTTATAGAGGCCCTTCCTGTAATCCTTGATCATACCAAACATCACCTTGGCCAGCTCAACATATTTTTTCAGGAATCCGGCATTTGCAATTTTGTCAGAGATCTTCTTGTTGTTCTTCATCACCATATCCAGGTCGCCCTCGTCAACCTTGGAGATTTCAGACCTCATATATTCCTCATCGATCTTTTGCTTTACATTCTTCATCGTCGTTTCGTTTTAAGTTTTAAATTTTCTCTTCCGTCTTTCCGTATTCGTGCTTATATATCTTTAAGATAAGCAAAAACAGCGAAATAAGCAGTGGCCCAAAGATTAATCCAATGAATCCGAAGAGGGGAACGCCCACCACTACTCCAAATAAAGTGATCAGGGGGTGTACGCTGGAAAGCCTTTGCAGTATGTACAGCCGCAGAATATTATCGGTAAGTCCCACGATGGTGAGGCCATAGATCAGGATGAACAGCGCCTGCCAGTTCATTCCCTGGGAATAGAGCAGGATGGCAACGGGGATTATCCCGGTACTGGCGCCAACGAAGGGGATCATCGAGCCTATGGCGGTAATTACGAACCAGAACATCGGGTCGGGGGCTCCTACGATAAGATATCCGATTAAGGCCACGATTCCCTGGAAGAATGCCACCAGAGGGATGCCCAGTGCATTGGATCGCACCGACTCATCGCCCTCCTTTCCTATGATCTCAAGATTTTCCTCTCCCAGAGGGATGTAGGAAATCAGCATTTCCTTCAGTTCCTTCCGGTACATCAGCATATAGTACAGCATAAAATACATGATCCCAATGGCAATGATGGCATTAAAGGTTCCTGCACCTACCGACTGCAGGTTGTTCGACAGCCAGTTGGTCACGGCTGCGGAATCTATGCTCTTGCTCACGTCATACCCCAGGTAGACTTCGGCTTCATTTATCTGATGTTTTACTGCGTCTATGACTTTTTCTGAATTAGCAATGGCCTTTCCGATGTTACCGTAACTGGAACGTGTCTGGAATATGGCTTGCGGGAGGGCGTGCTTCACGAGGAAATGATAACAAATCCCTCAACGTCTTATGCAATCGCTAAAGACACCTTGAGAAAATTCCTGCAGCAACT
>CBFGYW010000056.1:0-8014 GCA_965653085.1 uncultured Salinimicrobium sp. | reverse complement strand
CCCCGGCAAGCTTTGCCAATCTGAAGATTGGCGCCCGAAAAGGGTGAGATCTGAAGATCTCCCCCAGCAAATTGCGTTAAAATAAATCTGTGCGGTTCGCTGCGTGTGATCTTCAGATCACAGCGCCACCGGGCTAGGATCTTCAGATCCCAGTCATTTGCACGCCCAGCTAATTATCCGTTGCCCCAGCAAGCTTTGCCAATCTGAAGATTGGCGCCCGAAAAGGGCGAGATCTGAAGATCTCCCCCAGCAGCCGCGTTAATATAATTCGTGCGTCTCGCTGCGCGTGATCTTCAGATCACAGCGCCACCGGGCGGGAATCTTCAGATTCCCATAATGTCAACCCCACCTCAATACAAATGATATTTCATAAAATTCCCCGGTTTTGTCACATCTACTACTGGTGAATCCACAACATTCACAGAATTTAAAATCCCTTTTCCAGTCACATAATTAGATGCACTTGAATAAACATAGTGGGAGGCCCGCTCCACCATACCTGCTCTCACGGGATTTAAATGTATATAATCCAGTTTGGTCCAGAGAAAGTTTTCAGAATAGATTACTTCTGCATGATTGCCACTTTGCCAAACCTGATAGGCATGGGTGGAGCAGTTTTCACGACCAGGCTTGGAGAATCGATGAAGCATCCAATCCCGCCTGCTCTCTGGCTCCTTCTGTACAGCATCCAGAATTGCTATAGAGGTGTACTTTTTGAAATCTCTTATGAGGTTTGATAAATTGTTCTTTTCGCACTGTACTATGTAATGTAGATGATTGCTCATAATTCCATAGCTATACAAGATCATGTTCTTGTTCTTAATGCAGTAGTCAAGACTTTCAATTACTAGATCGCGATAAGTTTTGCGGGTGAATACATCAACCCAGTCCACTATGGTAGAAGTCAGGAAATAAGGTTGCTGTTGATCAATGATTTTCCAGGAAGTTGACATGATTAATTAACTGTACATCAATTGTTTAAATTATAAAAAAGAAAATAATTCAGCAAATGATTCTGTGTGTTTTATTTACAGGGAAGGGAATTTAAACAGGTAAAGCTATTTTATAGCCTGGCAGCATATGCCAATCTGAAGATTGGCGCCCGAAAAGGGCGAGATCTAAAGATCTCGCCCAGCCAGTAGGTAAACAAATAATTCGTGCTTTCGCTGCGCGTGATCTTCATATTCCCCCCGGTATTCCATTGCAATAGTTATTGGCTTACAACCTAACATTGCTCATTATAGGAAAGTGATCTGAATAATGCACCTCCTTGGTCTCAAAACTCAGGGTTTCAATAGACTCATCCGGCATTATGTAATCGATCCGCAGCGGGAAATAATCGAAGTCGAAACTCCTGCCGAAGCCATTCCCCTCTTCCTTATAGGCATCGTTGAAGCCCTCGGAACGTATCTCCCTGTAGATATAGGAATAGGCGGTATTATTGAAATCTCCCAGGATGATATTCCTGTAAGGAGACTCCCTCACCACCTCCAGCACCATCTCCATCTGCTCCTGCTGCTTGACAAAAGTATTGCTCATACCCAGGAATACGCGCTTGGAATGTTCCTGTTCCAGATTACCAAACCTCGGCTTCAGACTGTAGGACTGAAAATGAACATTGATCACCCTGATGGTGTCGCTGCCCACTACAATATCAGCATAGATCGCATTGTTGTTGCTACTGGTTGGAAAATCGACGGAGGCGGAATGAATGATGGGATATTTTGAAAGGATTGCCAGTCCGAACTCGGCATTCTTTTCCTTCACCTTCAGGTATTTATACGGAAAATTCTCGGCGACTCTCAGTTCCCCATTGTAATATTCCTGGAAGGCCATGATATCGGGATCTTCTTCAGCAATAAAATCGGCGATCTTCTGCGGAATGTTCTTCCGCTTATCCCAGCCAAACTGGTTGAACTGTTTCACATTATAACTGAGGAGCTTTATGCTGCCCTCTTCCTTCACCGGTTCTTCAGAGTTGGAAAATTCGTAAATGGAGGTGAGGTGGTTGAAACCTATCAGCAGGACTATCAGCGGAAGCAGCACCTGCTTCTTCAGCATTAGCAGCCAGTAGCACAGGAAGAGCAGGTTGATGATGATGAAAAAGGGCACGGCGAGGCTGAAGACCGACAGCAGGGCAAAAGTTTTTGGGGGGATAAAGGGCAATAGGTATGCAAACAGCAGGGCACCGGCGAAGACGGAGTTCAGGAAGAATAGAAACTTATTGAACCAGCTCAGTCCTTTCATCAGTTGTTTTTTCCGGCGTTGAAAAGAAAATCCTTCTCCTGTTTGCTCAGGCTGTCGTAGCCACTTTTGCTGATCTTGTCAAGGATAGCGTCTATCTTTTCCTGTTCTTCATTCTTCCTGCTGCGATAGCTGTAGGTAGAAGTGGTAGTCTTCTGCGAGGCCGATTTTTTCTTGCGATGAACCGTCTTCAGCGGACTCTTTTTAGCCCTTGGGGAAGAGGAAAACAGGGAAGCGACCCAATCCATGAATTTTTCAAAGCCACTGGCTATGTCATTGCCTTTCCCCAGCTGCGATGCATAGAGATATCCGAAGGCGGCACCCCCAAGGTGGGCAAGATGACCACCGGGATTGCTGATTGGGATCTGAATGATATCCAGAACCACGAGGAAAGCTGCTATCCACCAGAATTTAATGCTGCCAATCAGGATAAGCCTTATTCGCATATGCGGAATATGTGTGGCTATTCCCACCAATACCGACATCACTGCCGCCGAAGCTCCCAGAAGATATGATTTGCCTGCTCCAGCAAAGGCAGGAAAGAGATTGAAACTCAGCATAAAGATCAATGCTCCCGAAATTGCACCCAGGAAGTAGAAATTCAGCAGTTTCTTTGGAGAGAAATAATTCAGGAAATAGACTCCGGCGTAGTACAGGATGAGCATATTGGAAAGTATATGCCAGATCCCGCTGTGCAGGAAGGCATAGGTAATTATGGACCAGGGCTTGAACAGGAATTCCCCCGGATCGGCAGGAAAGACGAACCACTGCAGCACGAAATCGGAACTATAGCCAAGGAGAAACGCCAGGGTCTTAAAGAGGAAGAAAACCACAAAAACAGCCACGTTGATCCCTATCAGTTTCTCGGTGACACTGGCTGTTCTGATTTTATACCTAAGATTGTCTGCTCTTCTCATCTATCCCATCTATTCTGGTCGAACTGGTTCTTTTTCCAGTACCACATCATTATGAATCCGAACAAGGCTCCCCCCACGTGGGCGAAGTGTGCTATTCCACCACCAAATAACGAATATCCCGTGAATCCTGAGAACAGATCTATGGCGATCAGCGCAGGGATGAAATATTTGGCCTTGATGGGTACCGGAACGAAAAGTAAAAATAATTCAATATTGGGAAACATCATTCCAAACGCCACCAGGATCCCATATATTGCACCGGAAGCCCCAACGGCAGGAGTATTTACCGATTCATAGAATTCCTGCAGCAGCCCCTGCGAAACGCTGTCCAGGATGGCTGTGTTGTACTGCCCCGTTTCCAGCAGTCGGTAGATGGCTTCCGTGTTCATCCCCGCGTCCAGGAGAGCATTAAAGCCGGTCTGAAAGTGATAATAATTCACCAGAGTGTGTATCAGGGCAGCCCCTATCCCTGCTGAAAAGTAGAAGAAAAGGAATTTCTTCTGCCCCAACATCTGTTCAATGGGACTTCCAAAGGCCCAGAGGGCATACATATTGAAAAGGATATGGGTAAAACCTCCGTGCATGAACATATGGGTGACGATCTGCCACACCTGGAAATTCTCATTCTCAAAAAACCACAGCGAGAACAAACGGTAAGAAGTCTCCCCCAGCAGCTGGGTTCCAACGAAGAACAGTACATTGATGATCAAAAGAACCTTTACGGTTTCGGTAATTCTTCCCATTTACATGAATTTTTTGTCCAGCTCGTCCACTGTCAAAGTTATGAATATCGGCCTATTGTAAGGCGTTAAAGTTGATTCTTTGCAGGCGAACAGGGAATTCACCAGGTGCTGCTGTTCCTGACTGTTCAAAACCGTACCCGATTTTACCGCCATCCCCTTGGCCAGGGATTTCGAGAGGATATCTATCTGCGAAAATCCGCTGTCCGGCAGCTCGTGCTCCAGGTCAGACAGCAGTTGCTCCAGCAGCATTGCCACCTCACTTTCAGAGATCAGGGTGGGAATTCCGCTAATTTCCACGGAATCTTCGGTGAATTCCGAAAAGATAAAGCCCGTATTCTCCAGCGATTCCTGGTTCTCCCTCAGGAAGCTCACCTCCTGCTGGTTGAACTGCAGTTTCAGGGGAAACAGCAGCTGCTGACTCACAGCCGCAGTGACGGTTATGTTCTTCAGCAGTTCCTCGTAAAGTATCCGGGTGTGGGCCCGATGTTGGTCAATCACAAGGATCCCGCTCTTAAGGCTGCTGATGATGTATTTTTTATTAAGCTGAAAGGTGGAGTTGCCGGTATTGGTCTCCTCAGAAGAACCGAAGAGGTTACCAGTGACAACATCACTCTCGAACTCCATGTTCCCGAAATCCTGCGATGGGGCTTCCACCGCCTTTTTCTCCAGGCCCACATAGAGGCTTTCCCATTTCACCTCCCGCTGAAAACCAGGGCTGCTGTGCCTCGGGCCGTCATCACTTTTGAAGGGATTGAAATTGCGGTCCACTTCTATCTGGGGTGCATAAGCACCCGATCTGGAAACTTCATAGGGGGAATCCAGACTTGCATCCCTGTCGAAATCCAGGACCGGTGCCACATTGAACTGGCCCAGGCTGTGCTTTATGGCACTTCTGAGAATTGAGTAAAGGGAATGCTCGTCGTCGAACTTTATCTCTGTTTTTGTGGGGTGGATATTGATATCGATACTCTTCGGATCCACCTCCAGGTACAGGAAGTAGCTCGGATAGGTCTTATCCTTCATCAGCCCTTCAAAGGCTGCCGTTACGGCGTGATTCAGGTATGGGTTTTTTATGAATCGGTCGTTGACAAAGAAGAACTGTTCCCCCCGGGTGCGCTTTGCAAATTCAGGTTTCCCCACGAAGCCTTTTATCTTCAGTATCTCGGTATCCTCTTCCACCGGCACCAGCTTCTCATTGGTCTTTCCGCCGAAGATATTGACGATCCGCTGCCTGTAATTGCTGGCAGGAAGCTGAAAAAGCTCCCCGGAATTGTGGAACAGCGAAAACTGAATCCCCGGATGGGCCAGGGCCACCCGCTGAAATTCATCGATGACGTGCCGCGTTTCCACGGTATCGCTCTTGAGGAAATTCCTCCTGGCGGGAATATTGTAAAAAAGGTTCTTCACGCAGATGGAGGTTCCCACCGGCGTGACACAGGCCTCCTGCGATACCACCTCACTGCCTTCAATTCGGATGCAGGTGCCCACCTCATCCGACTCCCGGCGGGTCTTCAGTTCCACGTGGGCAATGGCAGCGATGGAGGCAAGGGCCTCTCCCCTGAATCCTTTTGTTCTTAAGCTGAAGAGATCTTCCGCAGAAGCGATCTTAGAAGTGGCGTGCCTTTCGAAGCACAGGCGGGCATCGGTGAGGCTCATCCCCTTTCCGTCGTCGATCACCTGCACCAGGGTCTTGCCGGCTTCCTTTAAGATAACCTTGATATTTGTCGCTCCCGCATCGATGGAATTCTCGAGAAGTTCCTTGATCAGGGATGCAGGCCTTTGTACCACCTCGCCCGCCGCAATCTGGTTGGCAACGTGGTCGGGTAACAGGTGAATTACATCATTCATTACTGCGGATTCTTAAAAATGGAGAGATCAAAGTCTATAATCCACAGAAACAGAAGCACCAGGACGGCGATGATCACCAGCATCCGCTTATTGATCTCGCGATTGCCCCGGGTGCGGCTGTTCTTCCGCGCCTCAGACCAGTGCGAGCCGAAATCTATATCGTTGGTGGTTTCCCGATACTTGTTGAATTTGGACCCGAAATCGTAAATATTTCCAATGTCCTTGCCCTTATAATACCTGGGAGTGTAATTATAGCGCGTGTTCTTTTTTGATTTTAGGAAACTGCCAACTTTCAAGATGCTCTGTTTTTTATGGAACTTCAAATTTACTTAAAATGCACAAGAATTCCGAAGAACATCCTGTGAAAGTAGCAACAACAAAAACAGTGCCGTGGAAGCGGAATAATTAACGGGCGTCCTTGCGGAGCTGCGCCATCCTGATGGCCACAACTGCAGCTTCTGCGCCCTTGTTCCCGTGCTTTCCGCCGGAACGGTCAATGGCCTGCTGCATATTCTGATCGGTGAGCACGCAGAAGATCACAGGGATGTCGTTCAGGACATTGAGGTCCTTGATCCCCTGGGAAACGGCCTGGCACACGAAGTCAAAATGTTTCGTCTCCCCTTCAATCACGCTGCCTATGGCAATGATGGCATTCAGCATATTGTCGGAATAGGTCTCCTGCATTTTCTTGCAGCCATAGATCAGCTCAAAGCTCCCTGGAACGTCCCAGCGGACGATGTGCTCATCGCTCACCCCATTCTCCTTCAGCACCTCGTAAGCGCCGTTATAGAGGCCTTCGGTGATGTTTTCGTTCCATTCAGAAACAACGATCCCAAACCTGAATTCCTTCGCGTTTGGGACCTTGTTCTTATCGTATGCTGAAAGGTTTTTTCCTTCTGTAGCCATCTTAGTTCATTGCTTGTGCCTGCCCTAGGTAAACGTCTACCTGGTCGGCTTGTGGGGAATTCGGGAATTCCTCTTTAATTCTGGTAAGGAAATCCTCTGCTTTATCAGCTTCTCCCAGGTCCAGGGCTGTAATGGCAGCCTTTAAAAGGAAACGCGGAGTAGTAAAGCTGTTGGTTCTCATGGTGGCAGCTTCTGAATAATAATTCAGGGCTTCTGAAGGCTGATCCAGTTGAAGGAAGGCATCTCCAATGGCACCTTTCGCGAGGGCTGAAAGTACCATATCGTCACTACTGAAGTTGTCCAGGTGCTCGATTGCCTCGTCGTATTTATTGGTGTTCAGCAGGGCCATTCCGGCGCTGTAACGGGCAAGGTTGGCAGCATCAGTATTTCCGTAGTCCTCGATGATATCCAGGAATCCATATTTACCTTCACCCCCATTCAGGGCAAGGTTGAAAAGAGAATCACTTTCAGCAGCAGGTGCAGTAAGGGCAGCCTCAAAATACTGCTGTGCCTGGAACATTTCATTTGCAGCCTCAGTCTCGGCCGGCTCCTGTACAAACTGGTTATAACCCAGGTATCCAAGCACCACCAGAGCTGCTGCCCCAATGATGATATAAATATACTTCTGATTCTTGGCTACCCGGGATTCGTCCAGCTTGTCGAAAATATCGTCCAGCAGCAGAATGGGGTTCACGCCGCTGAGGTTTTTTATGAAATCGAACTGGGCGAGCTTCAGGGCTATCAGAAAGGATTTCTGCTGCCCCTGGGAGCCGAATTTCTTAATGGGATGTCCTGCTATCTCAAAATTGAGATCGTCCTTGTGTGTGCCCACACTGCTGTACTGCAGGGCCATATCCTTCTGAAGGTTGTCCTTGAACAGCTGGGAGAGGGGTGCCTCCTCCAGCTGACTCTTATAAACCAGATCCACTGGCTCCTGTTCGTTGCTGATGAAAGCATAGCGTTTCAGGAAGATGGGAATGAAAGTTTTTAGAAAGGCTTTTCGCTTCTCATGGATCTCTGTTCCCAGTTCTGAAAGCTGCATGTCGTAGATCTCCAGGGTTTCGCTGTCGAAGGTCCTGTTGGCAGCGAAATATTTCAGCAGGGAGTTGCGCTGACTCAGGATCTTACCATAGTTGATAAGGCTGGTGAGATAAACAGGATCATTCTGGGAGATCACGCTGTCGAGGAACTTCCGCCGGGTCTCGCTGCCTTCAATGATGAGGTCACTGTCGGCAGGGGAGATGATGACGGTGGGGATGAATCCGATGTGTTCACTGAACTTCTCATAAGGTTTGCCATTCCGCTTGATCACCTTTTTCTGCCCCCGCTTCGCACTTACCACGATGTGCTCTTCCC
>CBFGYW010000055.1:0-8177 GCA_965653085.1 uncultured Salinimicrobium sp. | reverse complement strand
GCCCCAGATGATCGACCTGCAACATCTGCCCATCCGCCTTCCAGTCTGTAGACAAAGGCACTGGTACCAAGGATCATTCCCTGGTTGATGAGTTTTTTGAACGGCTCCTCTACTGTGACCAGTCCGCGGTCCTTGAGGAATTTGGTCCAGAACCGGGAGTAGAGCAGGTGTCCGGTAGCGTGTTCGCTTCCACCGATGTACAGGTCGACGTTTTCCCAGTACTGCTGGGCTTCAGGGGAAACAAAGCGTTCCTCATTATCAGAATCCATATATCTGAAGAAGTACCAGCTGCTGCCAGCCCAGCCGGGCATTGTGTTTAATTCAAGAGGGAATATGGTTTCGTTGTCGATCCTGTCGTTTTCCACCACCTGATTCGTGGTTGTGTCCCAGGCCCAATTGGATGAGTTTCCCAGGGGCGGTTCCCCTGTTTCGGTGGGCAGGTATTTTTCTACTTCCGGCAGGCGGATGGGCAGATGTTGCAGGTCGATCATCTGGGGCATTCCCTTAACGTAGTACGCCGGGAAGGGTTCTCCCCAGTAGCGCTGGCGCGAAAAAACAGCATCCCGCAGACGGTAGTTGGTCTTTCCTTTCCCCTGCCCTGTTTTTTCAAGTTCCTCGATAGCAACCCTCAAGGCTTCCTTGTATCCTAATCCACTCAGGAAATCGGAATGGGCTATGATGGTTCCCTCCTTTCCGGAATGGGCTTCTTCGGAAATGTCTACATCCTGGAAGATGTTCTTTATCTGAGGCATTCCCGGCTGTCCAGTAAAGAACCTCGCGAAGTCATAATCCCGCTGATCCCCACAGGGCACTGCCATTACGGCTCCGGTCCCATAACCTGCAAGCACGTAATCCCCGATCCATACCGGAACCGGATCTTTGGTGAAGGGATGTATGGCATAAGCCCCTGTGAACACTCCGCTGATGGTTTTCACGTCAGCCATGCGTTCCCGTTCGCTCCTCTTGGAAGTTTTCTCTATGTAAGCCTCCACGGCTTCTTTGTGCTCTGGAGTGGTTATTTCTTTTACCAGCTCGTGTTCGGGAGCCAGGGTCATGAAGGTCACCCCGAAAATGGTGTCGGGCCTGGTGGTAAAAACTCCGATTTTATGTTCTGAATCCTGAATCTTGAATTGCACCTCGGCTCCTACAGATTTTCCGATCCAGTTTCGCTGGCTCTCCTTCAAGCTTTCGGTCCAGTCGATGGTTTCAAGCCCCTGAAGCAGTCTTTCGGCATAGGCCGAGATCCTCATGCTCCACTGGGTCATTTTCTTCCGCACGACCGGGTATCCCCCCCGTTCAGAAACACCGTTGACGATCTCATCGTTGGCAAGAACGGTTCCCAGCTGTGGGCACCAGTTCACTTCAGATTCTGCGAGGTAGGTGAGTCTGTATTTTAAAAGCTGGGCCTGTTTCTCCTCTGAAGTGAAGGCATTCCAGGTTTCTGCTGAAAACTCCTCTACATCATCATCGCATACTGCTTTTACTGTAGTATTTCCTTTTGCGGAAAAAATTTCTTCAAGTTCAGATATGGATCTGGCTTTATCAGCCTCAAGATCGTACCAGGAATTGAAAAGTTCTATGAATATCCACTGGGTCCATTTGTAGTATTCGGGGTCGCTGGTGCGAACCTCCCGGCTCCAGTCAAAGGAGATGCCTATCTTATCGAGCTGCTCCCTGTACCGGTCGATGTTCTGTTGGGTTGTGAGGGCAGGGTGCTGCCCTGTCTGGATCGCATATTGTTCTGCGGGCAGGCCAAAGCTGTCATAGCCCTGGGGATGAAGTACGTTAAAACCTGTGTGACGCTTGAACCTGGCATAGATATCACTGGCAATATATCCCAGCGGGTGACCTACGTGCAGCCCCGCCCCCGAAGGGTAGGGAAACATGTCCAGCACATAGTATTTCGGCTTCGCGGAATCGTTCGAAGCTTTAAAGGTTTGGTTCTCGGCCCAATATTTTTGCCATTCGGCTTCAATTCTTCTAAATTCGTACTTCATATTGCGATAAAATTCAGTTTCCACAGGTTAAAACCTGCAGCTTTCTAGCGCTGGAAAAGTCCAGCCGAGGGCAAAAATACGTTTAATGTACGAAAGTGAAAAGTTTGGACGTTTAATGATTATCTTTCTTATTTTTACAAAAATTTCATCAAGCCATCCCTATGAGTACATCCTTTGAAAAGTACCAGAACCGCCGCTTAATTTCTTCCTATTTCTCAGTGGTTATCAGTATTGCCCTGGTATTGTTTCTTATGGGACTCCTGGGACTCCTGGTGCTGAATACCAAGAAGATCGCCGACCATTTCAAGGAGCAGATCGCCCTTACCATTTATCTGAAGGACACGGCTAAGGAAGTTGAGATCACACAGCTCAACAAGAGCCTTGCACTGGCAGAATATACCAAATCCACCACCTATGTTTCCAAGGAAGAGGCTGCTGAGGCCCACAGCAAGGAAATTGGGGAGGATTTTATGGATTTCCTTGGATACAATCCGCTTCAGAATTCCATTGATGTATATGTAAAAGCAGATTATATCACTTCCGGAGAAATAGACACGATCGCTACCGAGATCCAGTCGAAGAATTTCGTGGATGAGGTGGTGTATGACAAACCCCTGATCGCCCTTCTGAATGAGAATGTTGCCCGGATAAGCTTCTGGGTGCTGGTCATCAGCGGGATCTTCACCTTTATTGCGGTGCTGCTGATCAACAGTTCCATCAGGCTTTCGGTATATTCAAAAAGATTTACCATCAAGACGATGCAGATGGTGGGGGCGACCAAGAGTTTCATCAGGAAACCATTTATCTGGAAGAGCGTCAAGCTGGGAATGGTGGGCGCAGTGCTGGCGCTGATTGGAATGGGGGCCATCCTGTATTATATGGATAAAAGCTTCCCCGAACTGAACCTGTTGAACGATACCCTGCTGCTGGTAGGCCTATTTGCCGGAGTTTTCCTGATGGGCATCATCATCACCTGGTTAAGCACCTATTTTGCTACGCAGCGCTTCCTTAACCTGAAGACTGACGAGCTGTATTATTGATCTTCAGATTTTCGGAAGGGGAAGATCGTCAAGTGGAAAAGAGTAAAACGGATTAGGGTTTTCTGAATAGAAAAACAGATATTTGCACAAATATTCGTGGATTCGTGGCCCGTTCACCCCTGAATATCAAACACACAAAATGAGCAACAACAAGAAACCGCTGCATAAACAGGATCTTAATTTCGTTTTCGGAAAGAAGAACTACATCGTGATGGGTATAGGCCTTGCCGTCATAGCTCTGGGCTTCATTCTGATGTCGGGAGGCGGGAGTGAGGACCCCAATGTCTTTAACCCCGAGATCTATAGCTTCAGAAGAATACGCCTTGCTCCGGCCCTGGTACTGCTTGGATTTGCCATTGAAGTTTACGCCATCCTGTTAAACCCCAACAAGAAGTAATGGAAATCATAGATGCGATCGTCCTTGGAATCATCCAGGGTCTAACTGAATTCCTGCCGGTTTCCTCCAGCGGGCACCTGGAAATTGGGAAAGCCATCCTTGGTGACAACAGTCTGCCCGAGGAATCGATGATGGTAACCGTGGTGCTGCATTTTGCTACTGCCCTGAGTACCATCGTTGTTTTCAGAAAAGATATTGCAGAGATCCTGAAGGGTCTTTTTCAGTTCAAATACAATGGGGAAACAGAATTTTCCCTGAAGATCATCCTGTCGATGATCCCTGCAGCTTTAGTGGGTATTTTCTTTGAGGAAGAACTTGAAACCTTATTCGGGGGAAACATTCTGTTTGTTGGCTTTATGCTCCTCATCACAGCACTTTTGCTGTGGCTTGCAGATAAAGCAAAGGACACCGGGAAACCTGTCAGCTTTTCCAATGCCCTGGTCATTGGAATTTCCCAGGCCATAGCCATCCTTCCCGGGATCTCGAGAAGTGGGGCTACAATCTCAACTTCAGTATTGCTGGGTAATGACAAAGGCAAGGCAGCGCGATTTTCCTTCCTAATGGTGGTTCCGCTGATACTTGGAAAGATTGCAAAGGATATTCTTGACGGAAAACTCGCCGGGTCCACAGTGGATATTGTGCCCCTGGCTTTTGGTTTTGTGGCTGCCTTCCTTGCAGGTCTTGTGGCCTGTACCTGGATGATCGCCCTGGTGAAGAAAAGCAAACTCCGTTATTTCGCGATTTACTGCTTTATTGTGGGGCTGGTCGCCATTACTTTTGATTATGTCAACAGTTAACAAATATTCAGCAGAAGATTTCACGGAAGGACAGATCCTGTTATTCGACAAGCCTTTCGGCTGGACTTCCTTCCAGCTGGTCAACAAGGTGCGATGGCTGATCAAGAGTCAGCATAAGCTGAAAAAAATAAAGGTCGGTCACGCAGGTACCCTGGACCCGCTTGCCACAGGACTTCTGATTCTCTGCACGGGGAAATTCACCAAACGCATTGAAGAACTTCAGGGGCAGGAAAAGGAATACACGGGGACTTTCAGCCTTGGAGCCACCACCCCTTCCTATGACCTGGAAACAGAAATAAATGAAACCTTCCCCACAGATCACCTTTCAGAAGAAAAAATTAAGGCAGCCACAGAAGGGTTTTTGGGCGAAATATCCCAGTTCCCACCGGTATTTTCAGCCCTCAAAAAGGATGGCAGAAGGCTCTATGAGTTCGCCCGCACCGGGGAGGAAGTCGAGATCTCGGCACGAAATGTGCAGATTAGAGAGTTCGAAATAACACGAGTAGAGCTTCCGAAGGTGGAGTTCAGGGTAGTCTGCAGCAAAGGCACCTATATCCGCAGCCTGGCCTATGATTTCGGGAAGGCCCTTGGTACGGGGGCTCATCTCTCGGGATTGAGAAGGACACGGATTGGAAATTACAGGGTGGAGGATGCGATGAGCCTGGAGTCCTTTGAATCGGTAGGGCTTTAATGATTTTTGTTGCGGGTGCCATTTAGACGCAAATAAATATCAAAATCTAAGGAAATCATTACCTTAGCACCTGAAGATTAAACTTTTATTCTTAAAATGGGGTTGTTTGATAGATATAAAGCACTTATCATCACCGTCCTGCTGTTCGGCATTACGGTCCTGGGGCTGGTGAATGTACACCTCAGGAATTCGGATAAGGATCTTGCTGCAACCCTGATAGACCTTGAGAACTTTGAGATCATTGAACCCGAGGAAGAGGAGCAGCCCGAAAAAGCCCAGGAGCCTGTCCCCGCCCCTAAACCCAAAAGCGTAGCAACCCACCAGGCATATAATCAGGACCAGCAGGAATCTGAGGATCTGGATTCCAGGCTTCAGGAGATCTTTGAAAGGAATGCTGCCCAATCTGAAGAGTCGGAGTCTGAAGAAACCTCAGCCAGCAGCGGGGAATTCAGCATCGGCAAAGACATCAGGGAAGAGAAAAAGAAGCGTTCTGAGGGGAATAACACTTCAGAAGAGGTTTCTGCAAGGCCGGGAACTTTGAAGAACAGCTCGATCTCATTTTCTCTGCTAGGTCGTTCTGCTGTGGATATTCCCAATCCCATTTACACCTGCGACAGATCGGGGAAGGTGGTGATCAATATTACCGTCGATGCTGACGGTGCGGTGATAAGGACATCTGTCAACAAAGGCAGCTCTACCACCACCAACGAATGCCTAATTAACAAAGCCCTGGAGTATGCTTCGGGCGCGATCTTTTCGAGAATGCCGGGCAGGAATTCCCAGCCAGGGACCATCACTTATAATTTTCAGGGATAATGGAAAAGAAGAACCGCTGTGGCTGGTGCCTGGGCGATCCTTTATACAAGGCGTATCACGATACGGAGTGGGGAGTGCCGCTGTATGATGATGAGCAGCTGTTTGAATTCCTGATCCTGGAGACCTTTCAGGCAGGGCTAAGCTGGATCACCATCCTTCGGAAGCGGGAGAACTTCAGGAAAGCCTTTGACAATTTCGATTATCGGAAGATAGGTGCCTATTCCGAGGAGAAGATCCAGGAGCTGATGGCAGACCCCGGGATCATAAGAAACACGGCTAAAATCAGGGCCAGCGTCTCCAATGCGCAGGCTTTTCAGCAGGTACAGAAGGATTATGGCTCCTTTTCAGAATATATCTGGGGATTTGTGAATGGAAAGCCCCTGCAGAATGAGCTGCAGGATTACAAGGCTGCTCCCGCTTCCACTGAATTAAGTATTGCAATTAGCAAGGATTTAAAGAAAAAGGGTTTTAAATTTGTGGGACCTACGGTGGTTTATGCCCATATGCAGGCTACCGGGATGGTTAACGACCACGAAGTGTGCTGTTTCAGACACGACGAGGTCAAGACGAAGCAATAATTTATTAAAAACCAGGCCTATATGACCTCTTTTTTACGAAAACCCTCCGGACTACTTTTACTTACACTTGTTATCCTTGCTTTTGGGAGCGTTTCCTCCCAGGCCCAGAACCTGAATTCCTACCTATGGGAACACAGCTTTGACCTGGGGTTCGACAGCAGTGAAAAATGGAGCCATTCCTTTGGAGTTGCAAACAGGGCCGTGCTCAGTGAACATTTTGACGGGGAGAAGGTAACAGATTTTGAAAATGAACATATAGAGCTTAATCACGCTACTTCATATAAGACAGGATCAAATACTGCCGTTACTTTTGGGCTGCGGTACCGCTTCAGGGAAACCTTTGACGACAGCCGCTATGACGAACTCCGGTTTGTGGAGCAGTTCAACATCAAACACGCCAATTCTTCCATCGGCCTGGGGCACCGCTTCAGGGTGGAACAGCGTTTCAGGAATGTGGAGACCATTCACAGGTTCCGCTACCAGATTGGTGGTTCTAAGGCTCTTAGTGAAGATTTTGCGCTCGGCCTTTCCACTGAAGCTTTGCTGAGTCTTGAAAAAGAATCCAAACCTTCGCTGGAACAGCGGATAATGCTGGAGCTGAGCAATACTTCGCTTGAAGATATTGAATTTTCGCTGGGGCTGGATTATGAAATGGACGATTACAATAACGAGCTGGAGAATCAGTTTTACCTGATTACGGGAGTGTCTTTTGAGCTATAGCTCTGAGAGCCGCAATGGTTTTTAAACCTTTGAAGCGAATGCCTGTGTGGGCTATTCCAGGAACTTGAGGAATTCTGCTCTCGGGATCTCCTCGGCCCCCAGGCTCTCCATATGTGCCGTGTGGACCTGGCAATCGATGAGCCTCACTCCCTCCTCCTGCAGCTTTTCCACCCATTTTATCAATCCGAATTTGGAAGCGTTGCTTTGCCTGCTGAACATACTCTCCCCACAGAATACGCCCTTGTCCTTGAGATATATTCCATATAGCCCTCCCACCAGCTGCCTGTCCTGCCACACCTCAACGGAATGAGCCCAGCCCTGCTGATGAAGCCTTATATAAGCTTCCTGCATCTCTTTGGTGATCCAGGTGCCATCCTGCCCTTTCCTTGGGACTGAAGAACAGGCTGCGATTACCCCAGCAAAGTTCTGATTAAAGCTTATCTGGAAAGCATTCTTATTCAGCAGCTGTTGCATACTTTTTGAAACCTTCAGCTTTTCCGGAAATAATACCATCCGCGGGTCGGGACTCCACCAGAGCAGCGGCTGGGAGCTGTCGTACCAGGGAAAGATTCCGCGGTGATAAGCTTCCAGCAGCAGGGCTTCAGAAAGATTCCCCCCAATAGCCAGCAGGCCATCCTCATCAGCCAGACTGACTGGCGGGAAGGAAGAGCTGGGGGGAAGAATATACAGAGGCTCCATTTTCAATTTTAAGGCAGTGTGAGGGCACTAAAATAAAAAAAGCTTAGCGATCTAAAGATGCTAAGCTTCCTGCCCTTAAAAACGAGTAAATTTAGAAGGGTAGATCGTCGAAATCCTCATCATTGAGGTTCTTTGCAGGCTCAAACTGATCGGCCGGAGGAATTGGAGGCATTCCCGGGCCGGCATTTTCAGAAGCAAGGCTTTCAATCCTCCATCCCTGGATGGAATTGAAATACTTGGTCTCCCCCTGAGGGTTCACCCATTCCCTTCCGCGAAGGTTCACTCCTATTTTCACAGGCTGCCCTACCTGGAACTTGTCCAGCAGGTCGCATTTATCCTGTACAAACTCCACCAGAATATGCTGTGGATACTGCTCCTCGGTGGTCACAACCACCTCTCTTTTTCTAAAACCGCTGCTTCCGAAGGTTTTAGTGTCATCAAT
>CBFGYW010000054.1:0-8318 GCA_965653085.1 uncultured Salinimicrobium sp. | reverse complement strand
AGATTTGAACTAGGTTCAAGAGTAGTTTTTGGGGTTTTCTTAAAACGATAGGAAATTCCAAGATTGATCAGGTAATCTGCAAAGGCTGCATCTCCATTGCGAGGTTCGCCGGTGATCCGCTGGGTCTCAAGATCGGTAACACTTTGAGGGCACTCCCTCCTTACGGCTATTGGAACATTCAGGTTTACACTGAAGTTATTCTTCACATAGGATATTCCCGGATCGACCGATAAAACATTCCCTGGTCGCCTGAATCCTTCGTTTCCGCCAAAGACATCCTCTACAGGCACGCCTTCAAAACGGGCACCCAGCGAGGCCGAAAACATTGAGGAAAAGCTGAGCCCGAATCCTGCACGTAAGGAATATTGATCGGGAACCGCCATAATTGATTCGTTCTCCAATATAGGGCTCAGGGTTTCCCTGAAAGTTCTTATGCCATTGGTTTCCCTTGGATTAAAGAGATAGAAACCTCCTCCGTAGAACATAAAATTGTCGGTAATACCCTGGTAAAACTGAAAGTCAGCTGTAAAACCAAAACCGCCGTCTCCCGGTTGGATCGACTGGTCCACAGGACGAACCTGCGGTGACCCCTCGGGCCCTACATTGTAGAAGATATCGGTGGCATTGTAATTTCCTGTGGGCAATTTCAACCCCACCCCCAGCGAAAGGTTCCCTCTGGAATGCTCAATGGGATCAAAAAGCCAGTATCCTAACCCGATTCTTATGTCACCTAAGCCCCTGGAGAAACTTTTATGCCGCTCCTCCCGTCCGTGCTCGTATAAAGAGGATCGCTCATTAAGCACTGTGGGAATAGTCAGACCAGCATATAACCTGTCAGTGAGCCCATAGTTAAGACTGAAATCCCAGGCGTGGGAATAATTGATAACCTCTGTGTTGTTCGAAACCCTGTCAGGTTCTTCTTCTGTCCCCTTAAAATGCCTGAAGGACTCAAAGTATCTGTAATTCATTCCCAATTGGAGTTCGCCCCGATTCAGTAAATTACTTTCCAGATTATTACCCATAGTACTGGAAAAGTGCCTGATGGCTACACACCCCTGGGCAAAACCAGATTGCGAGAGTAATAGAAAAGAGGCAAGAAAAAGAAAAATAAGACCTGCGGAATTGTGTTTCATCGGTTTGGTTTTAAAGATTATGGAGGCCAAGATATAGCATTTGCTTACTGCCTGAGAATAAGGAGAACACAAAAAAGATTAAGAAAAAATTAAGAAGGTTATTAATTGATTAAATTATCCTTATAGAAATATTTTTTAGTAATATCGTTGCTGAAAATGAAGCTTAAAAAATTCTACATCAGCCTCTTTATAATTTCGCTGGCAGGGCTATTGGTGGTTCAGTATCAATACCTGCGGATTGGCCTGAATCTGGCAAAATTCCAGTTCAATGAAAAGCTGAAACTTGCAGAGACAGATATCAGAAAAGGCCTGGAAACAGAAAATCAGCTGAGTTTCCTCATTGCAAAAGGCATTTCAAAGGATGAATATTTCAAGTTGAGCCCCGACAGCGTACAGGATGCTTCCAGACATTTCCTGAATGATTATGTGGGCAGCCAGCTTTCAGCCCATAATATCAGGACTGAATACTCCTATCGGCTTCTCGAAAATGATTCCACAGAATATCTGCACTCCCCGAAATTTTTCGAGGAGGAGGAAGCAATCATTAAATATCCAATAGAACTCGAGGGATACCTGCCCGGAAGCCTTGGCAGGCCCCTCATCCTCGAACTGCAGTTTCAGGACCTCAACTCTTATTTCCTCTCCCAGATCAATGGCCTCATTATCCCCAGCCTTGTCTTCCTCGCGGGTATCGTTCTGGTAGTCATCTGGGTTTTCCGGAAATTCTATCTGCAGACCAATGTCATCACCATCACTAACGACTTCATCAACAACCTCACCCACGAATTGAAAACACCCGTCTTTTCAATAGGCGTTGCAACCAAGATCCTGGAGAGCAATTTAACCGAAAAACAGGCTCCCATGGTCGAGATCATAAGGCAGCAGAGTGACCGGCTGAACAAACATATAGATCAGGTCTTGGAACTTGCCAGTCTGGAATCCCAAAAGAAACTGGTCCAGCTTCAGAAGGTGGACCTCCGCCCGTTTCTGGAAGAATGGTGCAGGAACTTCGAAAAAATGGCCCTGATAGAGGAATTCAGCTTCCGGTACGAACTCGAACCCGGAGAATATAAGATTATGGCCAATCTTCCCCATCTCGAGAATTCGGTACTGAACCTGCTGGACAACGCACGGAAGTATTCCGAAGATGCTAAAATCCTGCTGAAGGCTTATCCCAGTGGCAGAACTCTGGTTATTTCAGTCAGCGATAACGGCCCGGGAATCCCGGCTTCAGAAAAAACCCTTATTTTTAAAAAATATTACCGCATCCCCAGCGGAAACCTGCATAAGGTAAAGGGACACGGACTGGGGCTGAGTTATGTAAAGGAGATCGTGAAGAGACATCATGGGAAAATAGAAATCGAAAGCCGTCCCAACCAGGGCACAACTATGTATATCAAACTCCCGCTGAAAAATGGCTGACAGGAAGAACAACCGATTGCTGCTTGTGGAAGACGATGAGTCTCTGGGGTACCTGCTTTCAGAATACCTTAAGATCAAGGAGTTCCAGGTGGTGTGGGCCAAGACCGGAAAAGATGCTCTCTTAGCTATTGAAAAGGAAATCCTCGACCTTGCAATCCTCGATATCATGCTGCCCGACCTCGATGGTTTTACCCTTGCAGGCCAGATAAAACAGAAGAACCCTGAGCTGCCATTCCTTTTCCTCTCCGCCAGATCCCTGAAAGTCGATGTTCTTAAAGGCTTCTCCCTAGGGGCAGTAGATTACCTGAAAAAACCCATCGACGAGGAAGAACTGGTCGCGCGTATCCACAACCTTCTGGACCGACTGATAAAGCCGGAGCCCAGGGTTTCTGAAGAACAGCTTCATACCATAGGAGACTACAGTTTCAATAGCAGGAGCCAGGAACTAATCCATCAGGAGGAGAAGATCAATTTAACCTCCCGCGAAAACGAACTCCTGTTGTACCTCAGTGAAAACAAGAACAAGCTCTGCAGCCATAAGGACATCCTTAATCTGCTGTGGGGAAAGAACGATTATTTCAATCGGAAAAGTCTGAACGTCTTCATCTTTCACCTTCGGAAATACCTGAGCCGCGATCCCCGCATCAGGATCGACAACGTGCACCGGAAAGGATTTATTTTACGAGTCGAAGCCTCCTAGCCCATTCCAGCTCTAAAACCACGATTGGTTGACCCCAGGGCAGAAACAATCATAACGCTCCCTGTTCTTTCCGAAGTTGAAGCCAAGGGTTATCTGATGAAACCCCTGATTGCTTAGCACCACCGCGTTGAACTGCTGGCTATAGGTGTAGGCAAACATAAAATTCCTGTATTCAAATCCCGCAAATGGGGTGACATACTGCAGCTGGTGATACACCATTTTATTATTCTCAACAGTAACATCTGCAGCCTCAAAACTCCTGCGATAGGAAACTCCCCCGAAGAGCCTGCCACTTTCAAGATTGTTGTAGGCTTTCAGGTTAAGGTCGATCGTCTTTTCTCCCGTCTGCTCCCTCCATTGGAATAAAAACGAAGGCTCAAAAGCCCAGCTGCTGTTGTATTTATCCAGAAGATAGCCACTCGAAAGCAGATATTTTCGCTGGTTCACCGGTACCGCATCCGAAAAATAAAGCTCCCTATCCAGCACCAGCAGGTTCTGTGCAGTGAAGTGGGCAAAGAAATTGAAATAATAATAGGAAACCCCCACATCCATATTTCCGTAATAATCGGCTATGGTCCCCGATTCCACCAGCGGGTCATAACCCGAGAAACCACTCTGGTCCAGGCTGTGCTGGATCAGTCCCCCACTGATCCCGAAGGAAAGCTGGTTCAGGTCCAGCTCGCTTCTCGAAAAAAGAAGATGATAGGCAAAAGTCGCATAGGCCCCTCTTCTGGAAAAGTTCCCATTCCGGTCGTTAAAGGCAATACCTCCAACCCCAATCTTTTCTCCTACCCGCCCGTGAATACTCACGGTCTGAAGGCTGGGCGCATCCTCCACATCAAACCACTGCTGCCGCGCTGTTAGCCTTATCTTGTTCATATTCGACGCCCCCGCCATCGAAGGATGCAGCAGGTAAAGATTATCAGTCAGGTAATCAGAATAGGTCGGTATTACCTCCTGGGAAACCGCTTTATCCTGAATTAAAAGCCCGAAGAAAAGAAGGGCCAGAACTATTTTTTTCATTTCTCTTTGATGTTGTTAATGAGCAGCTGCCTTTAAAACTGAAGCTTCACAATTATTCTTTAGCGCCTGAGTGTGAAATGAGATTTGAATTCCTTCGGGACCCCGTCCTGCTCAAATGAAACCCCGAACCAGTAATCATCTGAAGGCATCTCCCTCCCGTTGAAGGTGCCGTCCCAGCCATCGGTGGGCTTCATCAGCTTGATCAGTTTTCCATAGCGGTCGAAGATCGAGATCCTGGCTTCCGGATGGTCCAGAAGGTCAGGGATGGTCCAGGTTTCGTTATAGCCATCCTTGTTCGGAGTAAAATATTTCGGGTGCTTCAGGACCACCACCTCGATCACAGCCACCCCGCAGTTTCCTGAGATCCCTCTGGCGGTGATATAATGGGCCCCCGATCCCACATCATAAAATTCATTGCTGGCCTGAAATTCCCCCCCGTCAAGGCTGTATTCATACTCCCCAAAACCTTTCTCCACAGAAACAGTGATAATGGCGACCTCCTCAAAAGGTTCGGTTACCTTGGCAGTGATCACGGGAACTGCAGATTCTTTTACCACTACTGTAGTAGGATTGTAATTACAGGCTGCTCCCTTTTCAGGCTGCAGCTTTATGGTCTTCACCACATACTCCCCTGCTTCTGAAGCCTCAAAATTCACCCCTGTGTGCACCAGTTCACCCTTCAGATACCAGTTCACATCAAATTCCTTTGGATTCAATCCTGAAGTCAGGGCTGCCTTTGAAAGCACCTCCCCGGTCTGCGGGTCCCGACAAACTGTTCCCTCTTTTATAAAGAGGTCCAGCAGCGGATAAATGGTGATCTCAAAACTTGTCTCATCAATACAGGAGGCATTGTTCTTGGCTGTAGCATATACAAAAACCTTATAGGTCCCGGGAACAGAAATGGTCTTGTCAGATACCGGACTGTTTCCTCCCGACTCCCAATGGTAGCTTTGGTTGTAAAGCTCCTGTGAAAGTTCCGGAAGAGTATAAAACCCACAGCTTTCCACTGCCTTGATGACCGGAAGTTCAGGAGTCTGGGTCACGGTAACAGTAAAGCTGGCTTCATCTTCACAGATAAAACGGGTACCTCTGCTGGAGTAGACGAAGATCTCCTGCGTCGACCTGATTGCCTGCCCCACCTTTAACTTTGTACCCCTTCCTCGGCTCTGAGTGTAATAATTCCCCTCCTCCAAATCAGGAAGTAAATATTGATCACAGACTGAAACATCATTAAATTCCCCTACATCAATCCCTTCCACATAAATTGTAAAAGCATTCTCTGCATAACAGTTCGAAAGATCAGACCAGGTGTTGTACACGAAAAGAGTGGTGGTGGCTTCAATTACTTCGCCTGCGAACCGTTGTTTCCCTTTCCCACCCGGCTCGCTGAAATACTTTCCGTGAGTCAGCTCCGGCAGGGTGTATGGGGAACAGGAAAAGATATCAGTGAAATTTTCTACCTCCGGAAAAGGCCTGATCTCCACGATAAAGCTGCTTTCATTGGTACATCCCAGCTCCAGGTTGTTGATGTAAAGAGTGGTGGTTTCCGAGATCACTGTCCCGGGTGCAAGTTTCTTACCGGCCCTGCCAGGTTCAGTAAAATATTCTCCCTTTTTCAGTTCAGGCAGCATATAAACCTCCTCCTCACACAGCAGCACATTTTCCAAAGTATCAACCTCGGGGATGGGAGTCACCTTCACCTTAAAGGAAAGATTGCTGGTACAGCTGTCCACATCCCCTTCTTTGGCGAAGAAATAAAGGGTCTGGGAGGCTGTCAGCACAGTTCCTGCCGGCAGTTCAGTTCCCTGCCCAAGCGGCTGGGTATAATAGGAACCTCCCTCTATCAGTGGTAACTCATAACTCCCGCAGGCATCTATATCCTCAAAATTAGGCAGAATGGTCACGCGGAAGGGGTGCTCATTGGTACAGCCGGTCTCGGTGTTCCTGTTGAAGACATATATATCCCGGGAAGAGGTGATCACTTCGCCCGCATTCAGTTTTTTCCCTTTTCCCCCGATCTGAGTATAATAGCTGCCATTCACCAGGGCCGGAAGTTTATATGCGGTACAGGTCACAACGTTTGTGGGAGTATCCACAGGAGGTAATGGCAGAATGGTGATCTGGAAGGCTTTATCCCTACAAAATACCCCGTCTATTTCTGCGTAATGATAAATGGTCTGGTTTTCCGTCAATGCAGTCCCTGGCACCAGTTCTGCTCCCCCACCCAGCGGTCCTCCCGGAAGTGTATAAAAAGCTCCTTCAGGGGGAGTAGGCACGATAAACTGCCCGCAATGCTTCTCTCCCACCTTATAACCTTCAATAATGGTCACCATGAAACTGGACTCATTGGTACATCCATTCTCATCCGGCCCGTTGAAGATGTAGATCTGGGTGGTCTCTATGATCACGTCCCCGGCAAAAAGGGCTTTCCCTTTCCCGCCCGACTGCGTAAAATAATTACCATATCTCAGCGGAAGAAGCGTATACTCAATACACTCCACCACGTCCTCCAGCTCATCCACCTTCGGCGGCTCGTTCAGGTGCACCTCGAAACTTTCCACGGAAAAACATTCGGGCATCGCAGCGTCCTGAACCCTGAGCCAGAATTTTTTTGACTTCACCCCCTTCGGAATGGCTACCGCCGCCGGACTAGTGATGGGTCTTACAGCTTTGGAAGCATCTTCTGAAGATTCATAATAGAAGATCTGGAACTGCTCTGCCTTCTGGCCTTCAAAAACCTCCTGTTGTACCTGAGTCAGGTCCACCGTAACCGCAGAGCCCGGAATAAGACAGGTTTCTATGGGCGCAGGTTTATTGATCACTACCGCCTCGTTTACCAGCAGTTCAAAATTGTAGACTGTCTCACAGGTGTTCAGGCTAAAGTTATTTATAAGTTTGATATAGATCTTCTGGTCTCCCGCACTCCTGTACGCCTTCAGCTTCTCAGCAGAAATGGGTTTGTCATTGTTCAGATTCAGGAAGGAATCGTAATAGTTCAGGTCAAATTCCAAGTCGTCAATACCCAGGGCAGCTTCATTGTTAAGCGTCAGGTCATAAGTATAAACACTCCCCCCGTCATTACAGGCGGTGAGGTTCACAGGCTCCTGCACCTTCAGGGGAGAAAAGGTCACCTCATCAGTCACAAGGCAGCTGGTCCCATTTTTGGTAACTTTCACGCCATAGGTCCCGGCAGCATTTACTACAAGGGAGTTGGTGTTCTGATCTGCCAGGGTTTTCCCGTTATAAGTCCAGCTGTGGGCATAAAGACTGGTGTCCAGACCCGTGGTGATGTAAAAGCTGTCACCCTTGCAAAGGCTCCTGTCCATCCCAAGATCAACATTTGCATTAAAACTTCCGGCTTCCAGAAATATGGCAGAATCAAAATTCCCATCGTTGGAATCTCCGATCACCAGGCGGATTCTATAGGCTCTCCCGGGAACAATATCTGCAGAAGCATTCATCACCCTGGTATACCCCCTCATATTTATAGTGGAAGCCTGAGGATGGTCTACCTGATAGCTCGAAAACAGCTTCGCATTATCTGACTGGCAGGAGGCATTATAAGTGTTATCCTTGATATTACGTACAGAAACGGGAATATCGGTTTCCGGAATTACCGCAAGGTTTGTGGTCTCTCCCGACGTAAGGTCGGTGAGCATAAAGGCGAAAACGTCGCTGGAGACGCACTGCCATTCCCCATATTCATTGGAGGCAAAGAGGAAATTGAAGTTGAAGTTGCTGGATAAGGGCACAAAATCGAATTCCAGAAAAGCCACATCCGTGATCTCCGGCGACTGGCCCGACCTGCTGTTGAGCCGCTCCAGGTCCTTGTCTCCATTGGTGTTTATCTGGCTGCTGACATCCTTCCCGGTGTACCTGCCTTCGGTTAAACTGGCTTTTCCACTCCTGATAAGAACCCCCTCAGAAATGGGAAAGGCACCATCATTATTGTCAAAAAGGGCAACCGACTCAGCTGAAGATATCTTTGCATTCGACACCTGCACGCAGGCATTATCAAGTAAAGTATCCACCAATGCCGA
>CBFGYW010000053.1:0-8404 GCA_965653085.1 uncultured Salinimicrobium sp. | reverse complement strand
ATTATTAGCTGTAAAGATTTGATAGTTAATGAAATGTATATATTTTCTAATATTTTAGATTTAATAAAGATATTTACTTAATCCAATATTTCCAATTTTTTTGATAAACAGGGGAGTTCTATTCCCGAAAACTTTAGAGCATCCTCCTTCCTACCTATACAGAAAAACCTAAAAATGGGGTTTTATTTGTCATTCCTTCATATATACGTACCTTTGTAAGAATGAAATGCGGATCTTTTCCGGCACTGCTAAGGATTCTCCTTTTTATCCCTGTTATTTTTCCATTTCTTATTAAACTTTTATTCATTAAAAAAATTATCATGAGTCAGATTAAAGAAAATGACACAGTAAGAGTACATTATACAGGTAAACTCCTGGACGGACAGGTATTTGACAGCTCCCTCGAAAGAGAACCTTTGGAATTTACCATGGGTCAGGGTCAGCTTATCCCCGGGTTCGAAAAAGGTCTGCTGGATATGAAGGTGAACGAAAAAAAGACTGTCACTATTCCATCTGAAGAAGCTTATGGAGCCCCTAGACAGGAACTGGTACAGGAAGTAGAAAAAAGTCAGCTGCCTGAAGAAATAAAGCCGGAAGTGGGAATGGGATTGGTATCCACCAGCCCTGATGGAAGGGAAATGAATCTTGTTATTACAGAAGTAAAGGAAAATAGCATTGTAGTTGATGGAAATCACCCGCTGGCAGGTAAAGACTTGGTATTTGATCTTGAAGTTGTCGAGATAAAATAATTTCACAACTGTGCTAAATATAAACCTGCAGAAGCATCTGCAGGTTTTTTTATGGCCTATAAAGTAATCCTGGAGTAGTACCTGATCCCTTTAACTTTTAGTTAATTCTTTTTCCCCCCTCTGTTTTGTATCTTCATCTTCAACCAAAGTTCTGAAGATGATAAAAGGTAAAAGAATTCTCCTCTACTCTACTATAGTAGTGGTGTTACTCTTTTTCTTCGGTATATTTTTAGTCAAAGCTCAGGCCGTCCTGATCCCCTTCACCACCGCGGTCCTTTTGTCGTTACTAGTGCTGCCCCTGTCCCAGAAAATGGAATCTCACTCCTTTAGGAGAGGAATAGCATCCTTATTCAATACTCTCCTCCTTTTGTTCATCTCCCTCATTTTCCTGATCACCATCTCTTTCCAACTCAAAAACATCACGAACGACTGGGATGATATAAAAAAGACTCTGGAACCAAAAATAGAGGAGCTCAGGGAATATGTTATGGAACATTCCCCTATCGGAACCCAAAGCATGGAAATAAACGATAAGGCTATCCCGCTGCTGGGGGAAAAAACAGGAGCTGCTGAAAAGGAAGAGGCCATTGTTTTCTTAAAAACGGCACTTGGATTCCTGACGGATTATTTAATAACCCTTATCTACATTTTCTTCATTTTAACCTACCGCAGGCATTTTAAGGAATTCCTGCTGCGACTTTTCCCTGAGGGAAAGAAAGATGAGATAAAGAAGATCATCAAAAGATCTGCTACAGTAACCCAGCAGTATCTCATTGGAAAAATTGTTCTCATAGCCATTCTGGCTGCTTTGTACTCGGTGGGCCTTGGTTTTTCAGGAGTCGAAAATTTTATAATTATAAGTATATTGGCAGCGACTTTAAGTATCATCCCCTACCTTGGGAACATTATCGGTTTCGGCATTGCCATTACCTATGGTTTTATAACCTCAGGAGAAACGGCAATGCTGTTGGGGATAATCCTCACTTTTTCAGTGGCACAGTTTGTAGAAAGTTATATTCTGGAACCTTACATTGTAGGAGACCGGGTGGATCTGCATCCTTTTTTTGTCATTCTTGCAGCTGTGTTGGGTAACAGCCTCTGGGGTATCATGGGAATGATCCTTGCCATTCCTATCCTGGCCATCATCAATGTCATTCTGCTGGATATCCCAAGCCTGCAGCCTTTCGGATTTCTTTTGAGCAACAAGCCCCCTTCTGAAAAAATCTGAAATGGACTTCGAGCACGATTCCTTAACGCTTCAGCTCCTTGGGTTTGTCAGGACGCCGAATCTCTTTAATTCCGACAGTTTCCTCGGTTATCCGGTTTTTGAGACCAAAGAAGGAAATCTTTCAGAGGAAGTCCACCTGGACCTTGAGCTTCCGGATAATTTGATCTTAGGGAAACGGGTCGAATATTTGTTCGCCTATTATATCCATAAATTTTCTTCAGAAAGGATACTTCTTCAGGGAAAGGTGATCAGCAAGGACAGAATAACTATAGGGGAATTAGACTTTATCCTACAGAATAAAAATACCTCAGAAATCTCCCATGTAGAACTCGTCTATAAATATTACCTGTACGACCCGAATTTCGATGAGGAACTCGACAGGTGGATTGGGCCCAACCGAAAGGACAGCCTGGTAAGGAAGATCAAAAGACTGAAACTACAGCAGTTTCCCCTGCTTTTCCGGGAGGAATGTAGGGAAGCAATAGAGCCAATCGTAGGTCCGGTGGAAAACCTACAACAAAAGATTTGTTTTAAAGCCAATCTGTTCGTGCCCTACGAGATTATGGGTCAGGAGTCTCTAGTAAATAACCTCCCAAATATTAAGGGATACTGGATAAGGCAGGAGGATTTTAATGAAGAAAAATATGGTGATCGACTCTTCTATTCCCCTAAGAAGATGAATTGGCCAATAGATCCAAAGTACTGCTGCAACTGGTATTCTTTTCCAGAAATTTCTGAAAAGCTGAAGGTCCTGCTAAACCAGCAAAGATCTCCCCTACTTTGGATGAAGATGGCAGATGGCTACATAGACCAGTTTTTCGTGGTCTGGTGGTGACCTTCTGTTCAAAATCCGGCATTCTGGCTTAAGAATTTTTAACTGCCTCGGCCTTGCCAATTAAGGAAAGATTATGACCCTGCCCAGGCTCGTATTTTTTGTTATTAGACTGAAATAAATTAACTTAACTCCTTATTAACCAAGGCAATCAAGATCCTGAAAAACTTATTGGCTTCCTGAATAGATGAGGGAGATTGATTGTCCCCAAAAAGAAGAAACCATGCCATTACTGACAAAAGAAAAATTCGAAAGTTTAGCCAGATTCAATAACAGCCCCTGCATTTCGATTTATATGCCCACTCAGCGTGCAGGAAAGGATGTGCTGGAGGAAAAAGACCGCATTCAACTCAAGTCACAATGGAAAAAGATACATGAAGAATTAAAAGGCAAACACCTGAGTCCCGATAAGATGGAGGAACTCGGGAAACCTATTGAGCAGCTGCTGGAGGATAAGAATTTCTGGAGACATCAGTCCGATGGTCTGGCTCTGTTCATAGGCCATCATTTTTTCGAGAAATTTTCAGTACCTGTTGATTTTGAGCCAATGGCTTTCATTTCAGATGAGTTTTATCTGAAGCCCCTGGTTCCGCTCTTCACAGGAGATGGTCGGTTTTATATTCTCAGCCTTCAAATGGACAGGGTGCAGCTTTTTGACGCTACCAAGCATGATATTCAGGAATTGAATATAGAAGAAATGGTCCCATCACAGCTGGAGGATCGAGTGGGCTTCGATTACGAGGAGAAAAATTCAAAACACCAGACTATAGCCCAGGGAGCTTCTGTAAGCCATGGTTACGGCGGGGCAGAAAGAGACAGGAAAAATGAATTCCTGCGCTTCTTCAGGGCCGTGGATAAAGGCCTGCATCCGCTTCTCAGGGAGGAAAGAGTGCCCCTGATAGTTTCCTGTCAGGACTACCTCTTCCCTATTTACCAGGAAGCTAACACCTATCAGCACTTGTACAGTAAATGTGTACCCGGAAATCCATCTGATTTCGAGAACAAACAGGCATTACACGCAAAGGCCTGGGAACAGATAGAGCCTTATTTCGAGAAGGAGAAAGAACAGAAGATTCACCAATTCAGGGAATCCAATCCGGGCCGAACCTCTAAGAATGTCAAAGAGATCATCCCTGCTATATTTGAGGGAAAGGTTGATACCCTCTTCCTTCAGGATAAAGAAGACCTTTGGGGGAATTACAATCCCAATATGGCTTCAGTGGAAATCACAGATCACAATGGTCACGGAAAATTGTCCCTGATGAACCTGGCGGCCGTAAAAGTGATTGAACAGGGCGGAACGGTTTATCTGGTTGACAGGGCTTTTATGCCAGACAATAGTTCACAGATGAATGCAGTATATCGATATTAGCGAGTTGTAATAACTGCGCCTATTCCGTTGCCGAAATACAGAGCTTTTCACTTCAGCCCATCTTTAGGGTTAGAAGTCAGGGAATTAAAAAAAGGGGTTGTTTTCAGCTTAAGGAAGACAACTCCTTATTTTAATTGCAAATTTATAAGACTTAAGAATATTGTGGAACCTTTCCCACAGCTCCCTTAAAAAATACCTGCATGTTCAGGAAATCAAGCTCCTCATTTTCGGTGGGACTGAAAGGCTCGGAAACCTTAACTGTTTTGGTTCCGTAATCAAAAGCCACCATGACAATAGGAACTTCGGCCATTTTAGAAATATAATAAAAACCGGTTTTCCATTTCAGGACCTTCTTCCTGGTGCCTTCAGGAGCTATTGCCAATAAAAAAGATTCCTTCTTTCTAAAGATTTGGGCGATTGCCTCCACCTTGTTCTGGCCCGGAGTACGGTCCAAGGGCGTACCTCCCATCCACCTGAAATACCATCCGAATGGAAACCTGAACAGCTCCTTTTTAGCGACGAAAGCGATCCTTAATTTCAGGATCCGCCGCACCATCAAACCGAGGTAGAAGTCGTGCCAGCTGGTGTGGGGAACTACTATAAATATCGCTTTTTTAAGGTGCACTGGAGACTTCCCCTCCAGCTTCCACCCCAGAAATTTGAAGAAGATGATCCTAGCTAACCAATTCATTTTTAGGGTTATTCTTCTTTAATCCATTTCTCCTCTTCCTCTCGTCGTAAAGCAGAGAAAGTTCCCTTCCCGTTTGACCTTTTACAGAAGTGTTTTCTTCAGCCCTTCTGATAAGATAAGGCACTACCTCTCTTACTGGCCCAAAAGGAACAAGTTTTGCAACATTATAACCCTTCTTTGCAAGATTGAAGCTAATATGCTCCCCCATCCCGTAAAGTTGCGCAAACCATACCCGCTCGTCATCATTGGCAATTCCCTTTTCCTCCATTATCTGCAGGGCGAGATAATTGCTCACTTCGTTATGACTGCCAATATAAACCGAAAGGTCATCCAGATTGTTCAGGCAGTAGGTCAAACAGGAGTTAAAGCATACATCGGTGGCTTCCTTGGTTTCACAGATTGGAGACAGGTAGCCCATTTTTCTGGCACGTTCATTCTCTTTCTCCAGGTAAGCCCCTCTAACCAATTTCGCCCCAACCTTAAAGCCCTGATCGATTCCCTTCTGATGCAGGTCTTTCAGGTATTGAAGTCTATCCCAACGGTAACATTGGAGAGTGTTGAAAATGATCGCTTTCTCCTTATTGTACTTTGCCATCATTTCCTCCAGTAGTTCATCTACGGCACCTTGCATCCAGGACTCCTCAGCATCCGCCAGAAGGGCGATATTATTCGTGTAGGCAGCCTCACAGATATTTTCCACACGAGACCTTAAATTCTGCCACTCTATTTCTTCCTCCGGACTTAGTTCAGCTTTCTCTGAAACTTTCTGCCAAAGAGCAAACCTTCCGATTCCGGTAGGTTTAAAAACTGCAAATGGAAGCTCCTTTTTGCCCTTGATAAAGTTTACGATCTTTATTTTTCGGTTTATGGCCCTGTCAAATTCACTCTCCTTCTCTTTGCCTTCAACTGAATAATCCAGCACACCATGTACCTTTTTGGAGTACATTTTTTCTATGGCAGGTATACAGTCTTCTTCCGTAACACCACCACAGAACTGATTAAAAATAGTTTTCTTGATCAGTGATTCTACGGGCAGGTGAAGTTTGAGGGCCAGTTTAGTGGCTGCAGTGCCTATTTTAACCATAAATGGACGATCTATCGTTTCAAAAAGAAAGATTGCTCTATCCAGTTCAGAATTGGTTTTCAGGGAAAAAGCCGTTTCTGTATCATTGAAAATTTTTCTTGTGATCATTATCGAAAATTAGTGGCACAAAGATAATTATTGAACCCCATTTTATTCGAAAAATTCTGCTTATTTTCGGACCCTGAAAACGAATCTCCCGCATGGATAAAAGCAGTAAAGACTTAAGCGAAATCAAGGTGTTCTTTAAGGATTCGGCTTACGAAAAGCTGAACCTTTTTTTATCTGAAAACAAGTTCTCAAAAGTTTTTATTCTTGTAGATTCCAACACCCACGAATTCTGCCTTCCCAACTTCCTCTCCCGAATAGATGCCGACCCTGATATCGAGATCATTGAAATGGAACCGGGGGAAGAAACAAAAAATCTGGACACCTGCCAGAGTATCTGGTATGTGTTGTCAGAACTGGGAGCTGATTGCAGGAGTCTTCTTATTAACCTTGGAGGCGGGGTCGTGACAGACTTAGGTGGATTTGTTGCGGCTACCTTTAAAAGAGGCATCTCTTTCATTAATGTCCCCACTACCCTCCTGGCAATGGTCGACGCCGCCGTTGGTGGAAAAACCGGTGTAAACCTGCACAGCTTAAAAAATCAGATCGGGGTTATAAGGCCTGCCGAGCAGGTGTTGATCGACACCTCTTTTTTAAAAACCCTTTCAACTGCAGAAATGCGCAGTGGCCTTGCCGAAATGCTGAAACACGGACTGATAAAGGATGAGAATTACTGGAATCAGATGCTTCAGCTGAAGGATCTGGGTGTGGAAGACCTGGATAAACTTATCCTGGAGTCCATTCTTATTAAAGCCGAAATCGTTGCCCAGGATCCTACCGAACAGAACCTGAGAAAGAGCCTGAATTTCGGGCATACCCTGGGCCACGCCATAGAATCCTATTTTCTAGAAAATCCATCAAAAACCAAACTGCTTCACGGAGAAGCCGTGGCAGCCGGAATGGTAATGGCCGCATATATTTCAAAGGAAGAACTCGGTTTTCCTGAAGAAAAACTGAAAGAGATCAGCCAGAACATTACCTCCCTTTATGGCAGGATAGACCTGAATCCCGAGGATTTCGGAAAAATAAAAGACCTGCTCAAATTTGATAAAAAGAATGAGAAAGGAAATATTAATTTTGTCCTCCTGGAAGATATAGGAAAGCCGGTGATGGACTGCAAGGTCCCTGATGAGACCTTAAATAATGCCTGTGCTTATTACCTGAATTTCAGATAATTTGCATTGTATATAATTTACCAGTACCCATAGAAATTTTTTATTTTATTTAACGCAGGCGAAAATATGAATTGCTATTTTCGTTATAATTGAAAGACCAAAGGCCCATTTATGAAACGTATCATTGTTGATTACAAAAAACTTACCCCTGAAATCCTTGGACTTCTAGTAGAGAAGTATCCTGATGGCTATGATGATGATCAGATTATTTCCTTTAAGAATGCTAAAAACGAAACTGTAGACGCCGTTGAAGTGAGAACTGAAGACACTATATACCTTGTAAAGGTCAGTACCCGTCTTGAGACTACAATGGCTAATTACGATGAGGATGATTATGATGAAGCCGACTTTAATGAGCCTATCGTGGAGATCCCTGAAAAAGGTAATGACGACGAAGAGGAATAAGAGATACTGAATATATCCAGAGGAACCGAAAGGTTCCTTTTTTTATTCCTCATACTGATAAAAGGCTATTCCTTTTTCTTCTGGGATTTATCTGAATTGGTCTGAAGTATATCGACAATTCTCTTTTCGTCCAGCACCTGCAGTTTCTTTTTCTCCAGATTCTCCAGTTCCTGGTAGATTGCCGGCTCTGCGTATTTATTGGGTTCTACCTTTTCATTTTTATATAGTGCGTACTGAACCGTAAATTCCGCACCATAAAAGACAATAAGGCAGGTATAATATACCCATAGAAGAATCAACACTACCGAGGAAGCACCCCCGTAGACGGAAGCCGGATCGCTCTGCCCGAAATAGATCCCAAGAACGGATTTTCCAATTATAAATAATACGGTAGTAAGAATGGCACCAAGATAGGTGGTTTTCCATCTCAGTTGCACATCCGGAAGCCATTTGAAGACGGCTGCAAAAAGAGAGGTGATGACCAGGAAGGAAATAATGAAATTGAGGCTCTCAATCATAAATACCGTGATCTCCGGAGCAATGAAAGCCAAATAATCTTTCATGGCTGAAAGTGCTGCCGATATTATCAGGGAAATAAGGAGCAGCAGCCCCACTACCAGTATCATCCCGAAGGATATGATCCTGTTTATGATCATCCTTAGGAAAGTGTCCTTTTTGGCCACCACATTCCAGATATTGTTCATCGTTGCTTTCAGCTGAAAAAATACACCGGTGGCCCCGAAAATCAGAAATCCAAGCCCAA
>CBFGYW010000052.1:0-8461 GCA_965653085.1 uncultured Salinimicrobium sp. | reverse complement strand
GCTTATGAATGTCATTAGCAAGAGTAATGTTTTTGCAGAAAACAAGCTCTTCGCCACTTTGGACACCACGGTCAGGAAAGTCGTTATAAGAAACCTGCCGTTCCTGCTAACGGATACGGTAGGATTTATCAGAAAACTTCCTACCCAGCTGGTGGAATCCTTTAAATCCACTCTTGATGAAGTCCGGGAAGCAGATCTGCTGCTACACGTGGTAGATATTTCGCACCCAAATTTCGAAGAACATATCTCTTCTGTGAATCTGATCCTTTCGGAAATAAAAAGTGCAAATAAACCCACGCTGATGGTGTTTAACAAGATCGATGCTTACAGGGCTGAAAAGATCGAGGCAGATGACCTGATGACTGAAAGAACCACTTCTCATTATTCCCTGGAGGAATGGAAGAACACCTGGATGAATCGGATGGGAGAGAATGTGCTGTTCATTTCAGCCCTCAGCAAGGAAAACCTGGAAGAATTCCGCAAAAAGGTTTACGAGGCCGTTCGAGAGATCCACGTCACCCGCTTCCCTTACAACAGCTTCCTCTACCCGGAATACGAAGAGTCGACCGACGAAGAAGAATAGTTGGAAATAAAAAAAGTAAGCCCCGGGTATATTGAATCTGAGAAATCCGCGAGATCCGCTTGATCTGCGGGAGAAAAAAACTGGCCCCTGAATTATTAATTCCAGGGGTCTGATTTTTTTGCCTAAATTTAATCTACTGAAAACCCACAGCTTATGAAACCACTATTTTTCCTGTTAAGCCTGTTCTTTTCCCTAGCAAATACTGCACAGGAACTGGAAGGTGCCTGGACATTGACCGAGGAGAACGGAGAAAAGGTCACAGACAGGGAGGTTGTCAAGATCTATCAGGACGGCTATTTTTCCTATGGCGCAAAGGCCAGGGACACAAACAAGTTTCTCGAAGCCGGCGGTGGGCAGTTTTCCAGTAACCCTACCATAAATACCAGTTACACCGAATCCTATGATTTCCATACAGGAAATCCGGACCTTATTGGCAGCGATAAAACCTACAGCCTTTCCGTCGAAGATGGCACTCTTACCCTGCTTTCATCAGATAACACAACTCAGGTATGGCAAAGGATTACGGAAAGGGAGGATGAACTTTCCGGAAACTGGGTGATCACGGGAAGAAAACGCGACGGGGAGCTGAATAAAATGACTCCCGGGGCCCGAAGGACCATCAAGATCCTTGGTGGTGGAAGATTCCAGTGGGTCGCCTTTAATTCCGAAACCAAAGAATTCAGTGGCACCGGGGGCGGAACTTATACAGCAGAGGATGGAAAATACGTAGAGAACATAGAGTTCTTTTCAAGAGATGACAAGCGCGTGGGGGCACAACTGGAATTCGAATTCGAGGTCCAGGATGGGGAATGGCATCACAGCGGGAAAAGCTCAAAGGGAGATCCCATCTACGAGATCTGGTCACCTTACAGAGAGGCTTACCTGAACAGGTTTAAATAGAAATGGAATTTGCCACAAGGTCGGAATATTCAGATTCCCCTTTTGTACTCTTAAGCAGAGTATCCTAACTCCTTAAAGCTTCCACAGCCTTCTCTGCACACCTTTCTCCGTCAATGGCTGCAGAAACGATCCCACCGGCGTATCCGGCACCCTCTCCACAGGGGTAAAGTCCCTTAATCTGGGTATGTTCATAACTATCACGGTCCCGGGGAATCCTCACTGGAGAAGAGGTCCGGGATTCGGTGGCGTGTACCACTGCTTCATTGGTAAAATAGCCTCTCATCGACTTCCCGAACTCCTGAAATCCCTTCTGAAGGGTCTTGTGAATGAAACCTGGTAGCACGCTCCCCAGTTCCACAGATGTAATTCCTGGCTTGTAAGATGTCACAGGCAGGTCCTGGGAAAGCTTCCCATTGCTGAAATCCACCAGCCTCTGAGCCGGCACTGTCTGTGTCTTTCCACCTGCCCTCCAGGCCCTCTGCTCCACCTCCTGCTGAAAATACATCGCTGCAAGAGGAGAATCACCAAATTTTCTGAAATTCTCCGGCCTCACTTCTACCACTATTCCGGAATTTGCAGTCGGCTGATCCCTCCTGCTGGGCGACCAGCCATTGGTCACTACCTCACCGGGGGAGGTGGCGCAGGGAGCAATAATCCCGCCGGGACACATACAGAAGGAATAGACTCCTCTCCCTTCTACCTGTTTTACGATGCTGTATGCAGAAGGAGGCAGGAATTCTCCCCGGTCTTCTGTATGGTATTGAATCCTGTCAATCAAAGCCTGCGGATGTTCCACCCGAACCCCTAGTGCAAAAGCTTTGGCTTCTATGGCGATCTCCTTCTGGTGAAGGAGCTCAAAAATGTCCCTGGCAGAATGGCCCGTTGCCAATATCACCTTCTTTGAGGCTATAGTAGTACCATTCTTTAATTTAACCCCGCTAATTTCATTGTCCTTAATAAGGAAATCCACCACCCTGGAATCAAAAAGCACCTGCCCCCCGTGCTCCACTATACAGGCGGTAATGTCCTGGATGATCTTGGGCAGTTTATTCGTTCCTATATGCGGATGTGCCTCCACCAGGATCTGTTTGGTAGCTCCAAAGGCCACAAAAAGCTCCAGGATCCGCATCACGTCTCCCCTCTTCTTGCTCCGGGTGTAGAGTTTTCCGTCAGAATAGGTTCCTGCTCCCCCCTCACCAAAGCAGTAGTTGGAGTCTTCATTCACCAGATGTTCCAGGTTCAGCTTCTTCAGGTCCCTCCTGCGGGCCCTCACATCCTTCCCCCGTTCAATGACGATGGGCTTCTTCCCCAGTTCTATACACCGCAGAGCCGCAAAAAGGCCGGCAGGCCCGGCTCCTATTATGATTATCTCCTCGGCATTCTCCACATTTTCGTAGGGAGGAGGGCTGACAGGTATTTCCTGAAAATCCTCCTGGACAAATACCAGCACCTTCAGGTTAAATTTAATGGCACGCTGCCTGGCATCTATGCTTCTCTTCAGGATCTCGATATGTTTTATCTCCTGAAAAGGGATACCCGTTTCCCTGGCTATAGTATGCTGAAGGGCAATGGCATTGCCTGCAGTTTCGGGACTGACCTGAATGGAAAATTCTTTTTGCATAAGACTGCAAATATAAAACATTCCCAGGAGGCAGATTTCTGAAATTCACTAGTTGCTCGTCAGCTCAATCTCATCCAGTTCATAGATCCCGTTGTAATAGGCCTGGTCGCTGCCTGTGTACCTGAAGCCGATATAGCCTTTCCCTTCAGCACAGCCTAGACTTACATTTCCTGATGAGATCCAATCCCCAAAATGATCTGAAGTCTTCGCCACGTATGCGGAAGTCAGAAGCTCCCAGGTAGCTGAAGGGAAAGTCTCCGGGTCTCCATTCCAGTCGTTGGTAAAGAGCACCTCTAGCAGGCTGCCGTTGGCAAAGCTGGTGCTGGTTTTAAATTTCAATACTTCATTTGCCTGAGATCCAAACTGAATAGGCGGAGTGATGAGCCAGCTGACGCTTCTGTAATCCCCCGAGCCTGGAATCTGAACCCTGGCAGAGGTCCCCAGGGAGGCGTTGGCTCCAGAAGCCGTAAATCCCTCCCAGGGAATCGAACCTTCCTGCACCAGGTTGGTCCAGCCATTAGCGCTAATAGGAGAATTGTTCTTCTGCCCTTCAAAATCTTCCTTGAAAAGTATCCTTGTTCCTGCACTCTGGGATAATCCGCAGTCCAGACTGGCAGGATCGCAGCGGGTTGATTCAGAAAAATCGATATCCCTGGCATGGTTTAAATAAATGGTGAAGAACTCGTCATAGAAGTCCCGCGTAAGGACTCCCTTAAGGCTCCCGGAACCCGTGGGCAGCCGCAGGGACTTGAAATCTGCAAAGGTGCTGGTGGAAAGGATGAAAGGAAAGTCGCCATTGCAGCTCACCACCTCCCGCTCCCCATCAAATTCGTCATTGTCTTCACTGGCGAAGGTAAATGGCGTCTCACCCCCTGCATAAAAGGAAGAAAACTGAACATTATCCACCCTGACATACAGGTTCTCTGTCCGATCGGTGAATTCAAGTGCCGTGATAGAAAGAGGTACGATCTGAACCGTATCCCGGGTCCTGATAATATGCTGTTGGATCCTGGAGAGGGGAATCTGCTCGATCAGCTTTCCATTGGCTACGCCTAAAGCAGCTACTCCGTTCAGCTCTCCCAGGCTCAGGCCCTTCAGATTTACATATACTTTCCTGCCAAAGTCGAAGGTTTCGTGATAGGAGGCCAGATTCAGTTGGACTGCAACCCCGGCTCTTGGGTTCTCAGGAGAATCCTGCAGAATCAGTTCCTTGAAGAAATTTCCCGATTCATCGCTTGAAACCACATAGGCCTCCAGAATAAAGTCCTCTTCAAAGGTGACCACATCTACATCTTCTGAAGATTGAAAATAGGCCCCAAGGACAGCGTCCAAGTCAGTATTGGTGTTCATTATCAATTCCTCTGACTCCAGGGCTTCCGGAACCGCAAAATCATCTCCTGGCACGCAGGAGGCGGAAAGTAATAAGACCAAAAAATAATTTTTAATTCTCATATAATACTCTTTAATATTCTTTTTAATCTGCTGGGCGCGATCTTCAGATCCCAGCCCCAACGGGCGCCAATCTTCAGATTGGCATAAGCAGCTACGGGAATCTGAAGATTCCCACCCGGTCGAGCTCTGATCTGAAGATCAGGCTCAGCGGTACTTAACTTAAAACCTCACGTACACGTGCCCATAGAAGGTGGTTCCCATACCATACCAGTATTTCGGGCCAAAGATGGGCTGCTCCCGTTCCTGATCCTCCTTCAGGCTGCGGTAATTCGCGTTCCGCGCCTGCTCATATCCCCCGGTTTTATAGGTTTTGTCCAGGATGTTGTTGATGCTGGCAAAAATGCCGATGAAAGAATCCTTCACCCGCCACGACTTCCCTCCTATTACATTTACAAGAAAATAATCCTCAAACTGCTCCTGTTTCAGAAGCTTTCGGGCAATCTCCTCATTGTAATCATTAAACGGAAGCCCATCCGCATCGGTGGCGAAATTCCCGGTGCGGGTGAGAGGTGCGATGTCCAGAAATGCGTGGGAGAAATAATTGGTGGTGACAGAAAAAAACCAGTATTCCGGATCGCGATATTCAAAACCCAGCTGATATGCCCTCTGCGGGCCGCCCGCCAGCCTGTAATTCTTCAGCAGGGACTCTCCATAATCCATAACCTTCTCGAAATCATCAGAGGTGAGATATAACTGGGGATTGTTGCTGTAGATGTACTCTCCAAAGGCGACAGCTGCCTTAAGTTTAATATCCTGAGTCACCTGAGCCTCCATTCCGAATTCTCCGCCCATATATCTTTTGTTGATTCCGCTGAGCACTTCCTGAACAAAGGCGGTGGTGGAATTCCTGCCAAGACCTGAAATTCCATCAGCGTAGTAAAATGAAATCTCAGTGGCATCAAGAATTTCGGTGTAGTAGCCCGTTATCCTTGCCTTCACGTATGGCAGGCGAAGATGGTAACTCAGATCTGCTGTCTGCACCTTCTCACTTTGAAGTCCGATTACAACATCGTTATTCTGTCGAGAATTGGAGAAGGAATTCCGAAGGCTGGGTGGCCTGGTGAAATAGCCGACGTTCAGGCCAAAGAGATGCCTCCCGGAGAATTTATAAGTGAGGCCTGCTTTCGCACCATAATCCGTGAAATTTAAAGCCTCACTCTTTCCAAGAGAAGTGTCAGGGAAGTTTCCATTCTTATAAAACCCGGTTCGCTGATAGCTGGTCTGGGAGAAATTTCCGCTTATAAAAAGATCCAGATTTCGTGAAGTATACTGTGTCTGCAAAAAGCCTTCCAGAACCAGAGCATCCAGGTCGTAGAAATACTTAAAATGATCGCCTTCCCCTACCAGCCGGTTTGGATTCAAGAGGTTGTTCTGCGCTGCCTCCCCTTCCGAAAAGGAATCTACATCCAGAAAGGCCTCTCCCCCCAGGAGGTCGAGGAGCTTTGCGAAATTCCTGCTCTCTAGTTTCCGTGCGGCCAGCGAGGCATTAAGAGTAAAGTGATCGGTCAACTGGCTTCGCAGGATGCTGTTGGCCGTAAGCTGCCTGTCTTCGTTCCTGTCCTCGTAAAGGATATAGAGAGAATTCCCTGCAGTCGCAGTGGAAGTCTGATTGGCAGCATAGAGTGAGGGCCAGTCTATCTGCCCATCTTCCAGAATCTCCTGCTGCGCCAGGTAAGCAGCCCTGTAATTAAGATCATCCTCGAACCTCAGGAAATAGCTCGGCAGCTTCTGGTAATAGGCAGGATCGGGATTACTGCCCCCGCCCGCAAAGCTTTCCTGCCCCTCAGGGCCCTCTATTCTTCTGCTTCCGCCATAATCTATGCGGCTGTTTCCAATGTTTCCGAACTGGTAGGCAAGGTTGGTATTAACAGTTGTCTCTTCTGAAAGATTCCAGTAATGGTTCAGCATCAGAATTGGTTCCTGCACCCGCTGCATCCTGGAATTTCGGATCTCCCCATCCTGGTAACCCCAGTAGGAATTGTAGGTTATTCCCCGCAGGTCGACCACTTCCTGCGTATTTGCTGATGTCTTTCCTCTTCTGATGGGGGGTATAGATTCCTGAAAAATTAAGGCTGTGACTATCATTGAACTTCCTTTCGACAGCGACAAAGAAGGAATTCGCCTCATAGATGCTTCCGTCCCTATAACCTTCTTCTGCGAAACGCCGGGAAAGGGAAAGAGAATATGCCCAGCCCGATGGCGTAAGGCCTGAACTGTAACTTGCCATCGCCCTGCCCGTGTAGGAGCGATTAGAGACTGCGTAAGAGGCTTTTCCGCCGTGGGAGTACTCTGATGCCCGCATCACAATATTCGTCGTTCCTGCGAGGTTTCCGAAAGACTCAGCTGAAGGTGCCAGCCCCGGTGCAAAGATCTGATTCCGCTGCACATCATTCAGGCCACCCCAGTTGCTCCAAAGCGGCCGACCATTGTAGAGCTTGTTCATTTCGATCCCGTTGATCAAAAGTTTACCGTCTTCAGAATTGAGGCCTCTGGGCCGGAAGAAGGTCTGCCCGAAATCAAAGGCTGCGGCATTTAAAAAAACATCCTTTGTAGCCATAAGAAGCCCGGAAATATTGTCAAAACCTCCCTCCTCCTCATCCAGCTCCGTATCCGTTAAGGAAATTACCCCCGCCTGCTGGTCCTGCAGGAGATCGGGTTCCAGGAATAAAAGCCCAAGCTCCTTCACCAGTCCTTCCTCAATAACAACGGGAAACCGCTTGGTGATATATCCATTTCCCGAGAAGACCAGCACCTGTTCCCCTAACGGAATGGGATGGCGGAAGATAAAATTACCTTCAGCATCTGAAAACTCCGCTTGAGAAAACCCCTCCAGCTCCACCTTCACCCCAGCCAGAGCCTGCCGCGTGATTTCATCTGCCAGCCTGCCCTGTACCGCAGCATCCTGGCCATATAGCCCCGAAATGGAAAAATAACAACAAAGGAATAGCCTTCTGATGTTAGGATGTAAATACCTCATCACCTGAACATTAGAAGCGCAGAATAGTAGTAGTGATATAAAATTACATTTTATTTTTTATATTTGATATGCCTTCCCTAAAATTTTAATGGTTTAATTTCCACTTGTTTATAGAGATATGAAGGCGACGCTCAAACCCTTGATTCTGCTGCTTTTTCTGTGCAGCCCCCACCTCTTTTCCCAGGAAAAACGTCCGTATAAGATCCTGACGGTGGCGTTTTACAACCTCGAAAACCTCTTTGACACCGAAGATGATCCGAACACTTTCGATGACGACCGGACTCCGAATGGAAAGGACCATTGGACAGAGGACATCTACAGAGATAAACTGCGGAAGATGGCCTACGCCATCAGCAGGATTGGAAGGGAGCAGGCTCAGAATTCCCCTGTAATTGTCGGCCTCTGCGAGCTGGAGAACCTGAAGGTGCTGGAAGACCTGGTGCGGGAGCCTGTGCTTCAGGAGAGTAATTACGGGATCATCCATTATGACTCCCCCGATTCCAGGGGTATAGATGTGGCGCTGTTATATCAGCCCCAGTATTTTGTTCCGAAACATTCAGCCAGCCACAAACTGGCCCTTTTCGACAGGCATCAGCCGGAAAAGAGGGTCTACACCAGAGACCAGCTGGTAGTGAGCGGATTTCTTGAAGGCGAGGAGATCCACCTGATCGTGAACCACTGGCCTTCCCGCAGCGGCGGCGTTTCCGCCAGCAGTTACAAGAGGGAGCAGGCAGCCCTGCTGAACAAAAAGATCGTGGATTCCCTCCAGGCCATGGATCCTTACGCCAGGATCATTGTAATGGGCGATTTCAATGACGATCCCGGCAGCAGGAGTATCCGAAAGATCCTGAAACCGGAGACCAAAACAGATTCGCTTCCGCTGAAAAGTCTGTTCAACCCAATGGCGGGCCTTCACTCTAAGGGAATT
>CBFGYW010000051.1:0-8691 GCA_965653085.1 uncultured Salinimicrobium sp. | reverse complement strand
GAATTATGGAGTTCGGTGCTACACACTGTAAGCCACAGAATCCCCTTTGCGACAGCTGCCCCTTTGTTCAGGATTGTGTTGCCTTTAATCAGAATCGGATTGCAGAGCTGCCGGTGAAGCTGAAGAAGCAGAAGATCAGGACCAGGCACTTCAACTATTTAGTCTTTATATCCAAGCAGAGGGAAACTGTGCTGGAACAGCGGAAAGGTAAGGGGATCTGGGAAGGGCTATATGAATTTCCGCTGGTGGAAACCTTTTCAGAAGCCAGCCCGGAGAACCTGGTGAAGGAGGAAAGCTTTCAGGAGTATGTTAAAAGGAATACCGATATGCCGAGTCTTTATAACGAAGTGCCCATACTACATAAACTTTCGCACCAGCATATCCACACCAAATTCTGGATAATGAATTGCGACAGCCTTCCGTTGGAGGGAATTCCTTTAAAAAAGGTAAGGAACTACCCGGTGCCGCGGGTTATAGATAAATTTATTGAAGCCTATGATCTCTAGGATTCTGGCTTTTTTGTAATTTCACCGTTTATTTTAAAAGCAATAAAAGAGCAGGGGATTTTTAATTCCACAACAAATTTTATTACTTTAGAAATTAAATAATATTTAACAGAACCAAAATGACAGGAACCCTGAACAAAGTGATGCTGATAGGCCACACCGGAGATGATGTAAAAGTGAAATACTTCGAAAACGGAGGGGCAGTGGGCAATTTTCCTTTGGCTACCAATGAGGTCTACACCAACAAGACCACAGGGGAAAAGGTGGAAAATACCGAATGGCACAACATCGTGGTTCGAAATAAGGCGGCCGAGATCTGCGAAAAATACCTGAAGAAAGGGGATAAGGTTTATATTGAGGGAAGGATAAAAACCCGCAAATGGACCGACGATAAAGGAATTGAAAGATACACAACCGAGATCCAGTGCCTGGACTTCACCTTCCTCACTCCGAAATCCTCTGACAATTCCCAGGGCACAGCCCGTCCCGCCAGTACTCAGGCGCAGAGGCCTGCTCCCGAAGCTCCCGGTAGTGGAATGAATGATGATAGTGACGATTTACCATTTTAGTAACTAAAACTCTAACGTTTGGATCCTGATCCTGCCAGTTTTATACCCCTGTTTCTTGCCATTGATGTCTCGCAGCTAATAGGGATCATCAGCATTCTGGTTCTGCTTTTAGCCGTAGCCCTTACCTCAGGGGCCGAGGTGGCCTTTTTCTCTCTTACGCCTTCCGATTTTGAACCGGAGGAATCCAGAAGAGGGGATAAGGAGAAGATCGTGATCCGCCTTCTGGACCGCCCACAGAAACTGCTGGCTACTATTCTGATTGCCAACAACGCCCTGAACATAGCCATCGTCCTGCTTTTCGATTCCCTTACCGATACCGCCTTTGAAAATCTCAATGTAGTATACCTGGGCATCAACCTTCGGTTCATCATAGAAGTGGGCGTTGTAACCTTTCTGTTGCTGTTCTTCGGAGAAATCCTTCCGAAGGTCTATGCCAACAGGAATAAGGTCTTCTTTTCCCACTTTATGGCCTATCCCCTGAATGTCCTTGACACTCTGTTCTCTCCCCTCAGCTCGCCTATGCAGCATCTCACCCTGAGGATCTATAAAAAACTCGGAAAAAAACGGTCAGGTATCAGTGTTGACCAGCTGTCTCAGGCTCTGGAGCTTACCAGCCACCATGATACTACCCGCGAGGAAAAGAAAATCCTTGAGGGGATTGTAACCTTCGGAAATACCGATACCAAACAGGTGATGAGGCCCAGGATGGATATTTTCGCCCTTAATGAATCCAGCAGTTACAGAGAGATCATTCCCATTATCATTGAAAATGGCTATTCCAGAATCCCGGTTTATAAGGACAATATCGACACCATTACCGGAATCCTGTACGTAAAGGACCTGCTGCCATATATCAATGAAAAGGAATTCGACTGGAAGAGTCTGCTGCGGGAGGCCTATTTCGTACCCGAAAACAAGAAGCTGGATGACCTGCTGAATGATTTCAAGACCAAGAAGAACCACCTGGCTATAGTGGTGGATGAATACGGAGGAACCAGCGGGCTCATCTCCCTGGATGACATCATCGAGGAAATAGTCGGGGACATCAGCGACGAATTTGACGATGAAGACCTTATATTCTCCAAGCTGGACGATAACAATTTTGTCTTTGAGGGAAAGACTCCGTTAAAAGATTTTTACAGGATACTGAAGCTGGAGGACGTTTCCCTTTTTGAAGACAATAAAGGAGAGGCAGAAACCCTTGCAGGATTCCTGCTGGAGATTTCGGGAAGTTTTCCGAAGAAGAATGACGAAATATTATTCGGAAGATACAGTTTTACAATAGAGGTGATCGATAACAAGAGGATAAAACAGATAAAACTGAGCATCCTGCAGATATGAAGAAACTGCTGTTGATAAGTGCACTCCTGCTGCTCTGTGTTTCCTGCGGGGAAGACAAGCAACCCAAGCCCAAGGCCTTCCTGGCACTGGAATATCCGGTTGCTGAATATGAGCTCGTGGATGTGGGCTGTTCCTATACTTTCGAAAAGAATAAGATAGCGCGCGTTACCGCATCCAGGGCACAGAATCCCTGCTGGAAAGACCTGGTATACAAAACCCTGGACGGGGAGATCTTCATCACCTACCAGCCTGTGAACAACAACCTGGATTCCCTGTTGCGGGACGCCCAGAAGCTGCCCCTGCAGCATACCATCAAAGCCGACGCGATTGAGGGTGATATCTACACCAATCCCGTCCATAACACCTACGGGATGTTCTACGAAGTTACCGGTGATGCAGCATCACAGGCGCAATTCTATCTCACCGACAGTGTGAACCACTTCCTCACCGGCTCGGTTTACTTCAATGCCCAGCCTAATTTTGATTCCATCCTGCCCGCTGCGGCTTATCTGAAGAAGGATATCCGTCACCTGATGGAGACTGTACGCTGGAAATCCGGTAGGTAAGGGCACGAGGCATTGCGTCTCTACCGATTCAAAAATTATCCCGACTTTTGCCCTTTATTTTTCAGCATGGATAACAGCAAAATGAAATGGATCTACCTAGGGCTCCTGTCCCTGGTGTGGGGAAGCTCCTTTATATTGATCAAGAAAGGCCTGGTAGGCCTCACCGCCCTGCAGGTTGGCTCGCTCAGGGTGGTTTTCGCCACTCTTTTTCTGCTGCTCATCGGGCTGAAGAGCCTGAAGCAGGTCAAGAGGCATCAATGGAAATGGCTCGCTGTTTCGGGCTTCTTCGGAACCTTTTTCCCTGCCTACCTTTTCGCCTTTGCAGAAACTGAAATAGACTCTGCAATCGTTTCCATCCTCAATTCCACCACCCCTTTACTGTCAATGATCCTGGGAATCCTGCTCTTTCAGGCACCTTTCATCAAAAGAAAATTCATCGGAGTTATCGTCGGATTGATTGGTACCACCGCCCTTATTTTGGGAGGGGCTGTAGTCAACCCAGAGCAGAATTACTGGTATTCCCTGCTGGTTATTCTGGCTTCCCTCTTCTACGGCCTCAACGCCAACATCATCAAACGCGAGCTGCAGACCATCCCGGCCCTCGCCATCACCACCGGGAACTTTATGATGATCTCAATCCCCGCCCTGCTGGTGCTGGCTTTTACGGGATTCTTTTCTTTTGAAGTGCTCAGCATCCCTGAATTGCCCCTTTCCCTGTTCTTTATAGCGATTCTGGGAATCGTAGGTACCGGTGCCGCCCTGATCATCTTCAATAAACTGATCCAGATCTCCGACCCGGTTTTCTCGACTTCGGTGACTTATATAGTTCCGCTGGTTGCAGTGGGCTGGGGAATACTCGATGGGGAGGGATTCACGCTGTTTCAGCTGTTTTCCGGCCTTATTATCATCCTGGGGGTAATCATTGTCAACAGAACCAAAAGCCTTGCGGAAACAAAGAAATAAGCGTTGGGAAGCGGCCACAAAAAAACCGGCCCTGCAGAGGCCGGTCTTAATTTATGGTCTTGGAAAGTTCTATTGGAAATCTGCTGCTTCAACTCCTTCATTCACCTTCACCTCACTTACCTTAAAGACCAGCGTCTGTGGCCCCATAGACTGGGTGATGGTGTAAGGGAACAAAACTCCCTTCACAGCTTTGTAATCGCTGTACTGGGTCGGAATGCTCATTGTCTGAGGTCCCTGAGTAATGGTCTTGATGCTCTGCAGCTTCAAACCGCTTTTCACGCTGTAGAAGTTCTTGGTATCAGGAGTCACCTGCAGAACGAAAGCGTCTTCCCCGTTCACCTGCTCAATTCCTTCAAGAGTCGGATTCTTGTAGGTAAGTTCTGCGAAAGGATGAGCTTCAGCTTTCGCCGTAGCTATAAGTTCTTCAGTATAAGGTGTCTTTTGGCCCTGTACCATATTGTATCCGACAGTTCCGTCAAAAACCTGTTTCTGGATAACCATTCCGCCCATGGAAATGGACTGCGCCAGTTTTCCATCAGCTGAAAGTTTCATCTCCAGATCCAGTTTTTGCCCCTGAATCTCTCCTGAAGCCTTCATATAAGTGGTTTTAACGGCCGCTACGGCTTCTTTCCCACCAATTGCATCAATATACTTATTCAGCACAACTTCCGGCGTTACACCAGGGTTAACGACCTTCGTGAACTGAGGTTTCTTGATCTCATTCGCTTCTTTGTCAAAATACTTCACAGGAATCTTTTTCCCGTTGTAAGTGAGCTTCTCAAGGTTCTCGGCAACTTCACTTCCTTTTCCAACCACCACGATTCTCGCCTTGTCAGCAAGGAAATATTTCTTTGCTACCCTCTGGATATCTTCAGCAGTAACTGCATTGATCTTCTGAAGGTAAGTTTCGTAGAAGTTCTCCGGAAGGTCATCAGTCTCAATGTTCAATGCGTACTGGGCAATGGTCGAAGGACGCTCTAGCGCCATCACGAAATCTCCGGTGTATTTAGCCTTGGCATTCTCAAGCTCTTCAGCTGAAACCTTTTCGGTTCTTATCCTGTGAAGTTCATCAAGGAAAGCAACAACCGCACTGTCGGTAACCGCGTTTCTAACGCTGGCGCTGGCAGTAAAACGGCCTACGTATTTATCGTCACTTGTGCTGGAATAAGCACCGTAAGTATAACCTTTGTCTTCACGAAGGTTAAGGAAAAGACGAGCTTCTCCACCGCCTCCAAGGATCTTGTTGGCAATAAGGATAGGAAAGTAATCTTCATCTGCTTTCTGAAGGTCGATGACGTTGGTCACCATCACCTCGCTCTGTACCGCATTCGGGAAATCCACGAAGTTCACCTGAGTCTGGGCTACATTCTTGGGCATTGGGAAATTGAACGGAGCAGGTGTTCCGCCATTCCAGTCATTCAGGTATTTTTCTGCGAGTTTCTTCACCTCCTGGGTTTCCACATCGCCTACAACCACCAGATATGCGTTCTTCGGAGTGAAATTCTTCTTGTAAAAATCCTTCACATCCTGAAGCGTAAGTGCCTCAAGGCTCTCGATGGTTGTGAATTCTCCGTAAGGATGATCCACTCCAAAGGTCAAGGCCCTTGCTATTCTGCTCGCATTTCCTGAAACGCTTTTCTCTCCCGCCTTCAGGTTCTCTATGGCTCTGGCTTTTTCGGCCTCAAATTCCTCTTCAGTAAAGTTCGGATTCAAAGCTCCTTTAGTCATCAGTTCCATGATCCTTGGGAAATATTTCGACAAGGTACTTGCCGAAGCTCCCTGTGAAAAGAAGCTGATGTTGGCTCCCAGGTAATCGATCTCCTCGTTGAATTTATCCTTCGGGATCTCTGGAGTACCTTCTCCCAGCATCGACCCCATCAGGCCAGCCACTCCGGCTTTCTCTCCTTCCATAACTGGAGGATTGTCCATCGTTAGGGTCATCGATACCCTTGGAAGTTTATGGTTTTCAACCACCAGTACCTTAAGCCCGTTCTTCAGGGTGAAAGATTCCGGCTTCTCTAAATTTATCTTGGGTGCAGGTCCCGGTTCGGGCATCTGGCTGCGGTCAATCTGTGCCTGAACACCTACTGAACTCAGCACCAATACTGCTAATGCTATTAATCTGTTTTTCATGTTTTTTCTTTTCAAATATTATTGAACTGGCTTTGGAAGGTATTTCAATTCCATACGCTGGTTAGGGTTCAGATACTTTTTCGCAACTTCACGAATCTCCTCTCGGGTGATGGAACGATAGATATCAATGGTCTCATTGATGAGGTCTGTATCCCCGTACATCATGTTGTAGGTTGCAAGAGATCCGGCAATTCCTTCAATGCTGCTGTTGGAGTTCACGAATCTGTTCTCGAAGATATTCTGAAGTTTCTCGTACTCTCTCTGGCTGATAAGCTCTGTCTGAAGTTTTACGATCTCCTCGTCGATCTCCTGGGTAAGGGTCTCCAGGGAGGTGTCACCTAACGGAAGAGCGAAGATAACGTAAGTGCCATATTCCTTTTGGCCCAGGTTAATTGCAGCTACTTCAAGTGCCTGCTTCTGATCGTCTACAAGTTTCTTGTACAGCCTGGAAGATTTTCCGTCAGAAAGCACCGAAGAGATCATGTCAAGAACATATGCATCTCTTTCTGTCATTGCTGGAGTCCTGTATCCAAGAAGGATTCCGGGAATCTGGATGTTCGCATCGTAAGCGGTAGCCTTAATGGTTTCGGTAATGGGAGCTTCCTCCGGGAAGTTTCTGGTCACCTCTTCCCCGGCAGGGATAGGGCCAAAATAATCCTCGATCATCTTTTTGGTCTCTTCAATATTGATGTCTCCTGCAACTACCAGGGTAGCGTTGTTAGGTACATAATAGATGTCGAAGAACTTCTTGAACTCATCAAGGGTCGCAGCATCAAGGTCTTCCATGTAGCCTACGTTCGGATCTTTGTATGGGTGTTTTTCAAAAAGGTTGGCGAAGATCTCGTTGATGATGTTCCCGTAAGGGGTATTGTCATAACGCATTCTGCGCTCTTCCTTTACAACTTCATTCTGGGTATCCACGCCCTGCTGCCCGATCACCGGGTGAAGCATTCTTTCAGATTCCATCCACAGTCCAAGTTCAAGATTGTTTGATGGGAAAACTTCGTAGTAGTAGGTACGGTCGTTGGAAGTATTGGCATTGTTTCGGCCCCCGTTTGAACTCACGATCTTGAACCATTCCCCGTTTCCAATGTTCTTGGTTCCCTCGAACAGCAGGTGTTCAAAGAAGTGGGCAAAGCCTGTCTTGCCGTTGATTCTGTCTTTTCCACCCACGTCATACATTACTGAAGTGGTTACCACGGGTGCGGTATTGTCCTGGTGAAGGATCACGTGCAGCCCGTTGTCCAGGTCATACTCGGTAAACTCCACCTCCTGCGCTACTCCCGAAACAGTTAGGAACAACCCAAAGGCAGTCAATTTAAATCTGTTGATCATTGTTATTATAGTTTAATTAAGATTAGTAATAGGTAGGGTTCTATTGAATTTTGTTACAAAATATAACATTTTTTTCAGAGCGGCCCGCTTCAGGGAATTATTCAGGAATGTCTAAATTAACAGGGCCTTAAGTATATAATCGTTTGTTTTTTTGGAAATTTATGGAATGAATCAATTTCCCAACTCATGAAGAAGTCTTCTATCCCCATTCTTTACGGAGTCTATGTTGCCATAGGACTAATTGCGTATTTCCTATTTCTTTCGCTGTTCGGGCTTCACGTAAATCCTGTCTTCAGCGTCCTGAACGTGTTTATCACCGCAGCCGGAATGTTTCTGGCGATAAAGAAGTTCCGCTCAGAGAAGGGATCCAAATACAAGTATCAGAAAGGATTTATGGTAGGAATAGTAACAGGATTTGTTGCGACGGTGATCTTCACAGCCTTCTTCGCCATCTATACCACCGAACTCAACCCCGGCTTCAAGGAAGAGCTGATCACCATGTGGGAAACCGACTATTTTGTCCCCATCGGGATGCTGGTCTTTACGGTAGCCCTAATGGGCTTTGCAACCAGCTTTGTACTGTCCCTGGCATTCATGCAGTTGCTGAAAGACAGCTGGAATACAAAGGATGCTGCAAAACATACCTATTAAAATTACAAAGCCTTTGCGAATTAATTAATTAGGAGTATATTTGCACCCGCCTGAAAAAACCAGGCATACATAAAATAAACCCTTAATTAAAGACGCTATGTACGCAATTGTAGAGATAGCAGGGCAGCAATTTAAAGTTGCAAAAGACCAGAAAGTGTTTGTACACAGGCTTGCAGGAGAAGAAGGAGACAGTGTTTCTTTCGACAAAATTCTTCTTACAGGTGACGGTGACAACATCACTTTGGGCGCCCCAGCTATAGACGGTGCAGTGGTAGAAGCTACCATCACCAGACATTTAAAAGGAGACAAGGTAATTGTTTTCAAAAAGAAAAGACGTAAAGGTTTCCGTGTGAAGAACGGTCACCGTCAGGCTTTAACCGAGATTGTTATTTCAGGCATCACTGCTAAAGGTGGAAAACCTGCTGCTAAAAAAGAAACCAAGGAAACTCCGGCTGCTGAGGCCAACGATTCCAACGATCTTAACAGCAAAACAGTAGCCGAGTTGAGAGATATCGCAAAAGACAGAGGTCTTGAAGGATATTCTTCAATGAAGAAAGCTGAACTAGTAGCCGCTTTAAGCTAATATTTTCTATTAAACTAAAAACGAAAAAACATGGCACACAAAAA
>CBFGYW010000050.1:0-8748 GCA_965653085.1 uncultured Salinimicrobium sp. | reverse complement strand
GCTACGGGAGCCAATATGAAGTGGAGAACGATTCCGCCCTTCAGATGATGCAGAAAGACCTCGAAGCGCATCCTGAGCTGCACGACGACTGGGATGCAGCCTACGCAATGATGCTCATGGCCGAAGACAAGGAGCGTGGGAAGGCCTACCTGGATGAGCGCATCGCGGTCTATTCAGAAAAAGAAGAGCTTACCGAAGAAGATTATACCCGCCTTTCCGGCTTTTACAACCGCAGAGGGAATAAGGCAGCTGTCGACTCCATAAATGCTATAGCCATGGAGAAATTTCCTGCCGGGAACCTGATGATGGATGAGTATTACAAAAAGTTCATGACGGCTAAATCTGTGGAAGATAAGGAGGCCGTCCTGCAGGAATTCCGCAGTAAATATGGAGAAAAAGGCGAAAGCCTTCGGGACTTCATGATCAGCAATATCGCTACGGCCTATGCCGATAAAGGAGATTATGACAAATTCCGGGAAACAGCAGGGCAGATCACCGAGAAGAGCCGTAGGGCCAGTATCTACAACAGCCTGGCCTGGAGTCTTGCTGAAGAGGGAAAGGATCTTGACGAGGCTGCAGCCATTTCTAAGGAGTCCCTGGATTTGATCGCTGCAAGTCGGGATACTGAAAAGCCGGTTTACCTTACTGCTCGCCAGTATCAGAATAACCTGGATTACAGCCACGGAATGTATTCTGATACTTATGCCTTCATCCTGTTCCAGCAGGGAAAGGTTGACGAAGCGGTGAAATATCAGGAAGAGGCTGTGGCCGAAGGTAAGGACAGTGAAATGAACGAACGCTACCTTCAGTATCTGGTAGCAGCTGAAGATTATGATAAGGCCGTGGAAAAGGCTGAAGATTTTATTGCCAACAACTCCGCCACTGCCAAGGCCAAGGAGTATTACAAGGAAGCTTACGTAGCAGCCAATGAATCGGCTGATGGCTTTGAGGAAAGACTGGCTTCTCTGGAGAAAACAGGCTATGACAAGGCCCTGGCTGAAGTGAAGGAGGAGATGAAGGACGAGGTGGCGCCCGACTTCAGAATGATGGATCTTGAAGGCAACGAGGTCGCCCTGGCAGATCTTAAGGGAAAAACAGTTATCCTCGATTTCTGGGCCACCTGGTGCGGCCCCTGCAAGGCTTCCTTCCCCGGAATGCAGATCGCTGTTGACAAATACAAGGATGACGACAGCGTGGAATTCCTTTTCGTGAATACCATGGAAGATGGAGAACCGGAGCCCAGACATAAAAATGTTTCAGAATTCATCGATTCCAATGGCTATACTTTCCACGTGGTCATGGACCAGCCCATCGAGGGTTCCCGCAGCTTTAAAACCGCCGATGACTATAAAATTGAAGGTATCCCCACCAAAGTGGTCATAGGACCCGACAGCCGCCTTAAATTCTTTAAAGTGGGTTACGGGGGCAATAACGAACAGATGGTGCAGGAGCTGGATATGATGATCGAGCTCTCGAAGGCCGAAGGGGAAAACGAGGCATAATCTCTGAATATTTAAACTCATTAGAGGCTGCCCTGCTGGGGCAGCCTTTTTTATTTTGTGGTTCTCTTGAATGACGGGGCCTCCCGATTGAAAGCACTCAACTCTGAAAATTTTAACGCCATTTCAACATTGCTTCCCTGGAATATTTTATACTTTTGGACAAATTCCGATGATACAAACGGAATCATTCCGAAATGAAAGAGAAGTCAATATTACATATGGATCTGGACACCTTTTTTGTGTCGGTGGAACGGCTGCTGAATTCGGAGCTGAACAATCGGCCCCTGCTGGTTGGCGGGCTGGGCGACCGGGGAGTGGTGGCTGCCTGTAGTTATGAGACGCGCAGGTTTGGGGTGCATTCGGGCATGTCGATGTCGGTAGCTCGAAAGCTATGCCCGCAGGCGGTGGTGATAAAAGGGAATTCGGGCACCTATACCAAGTATTCCAAACAGGTTACCGATATCATAAAGAATCAGGTGCCTTTTTTCGAAAAGACCAGCGTCGATGAGTTCTACGCCGATCTTACCGGGATGGACAAGTTCTTCGGGACCTATAGGTTTGCTACCGAGCTGCGGCAGGAGATTATCAGGGAAAGCGGCCTGCCCATCTCCTTTGGGCTGTCACAGAACAAGGTGGTATCAAAGATAGCCACCGGCGAGGCGAAACCCAATAATCAGATGCAGATACATAGGGGGGAGGAGAAACCTTTCCTGGCCCCGCTTTCGGTGAGCAGGATTCCGATGATAGGGACCCAGACCTTTCAGAAGCTGCTGGGACTGGGAGTGAGCCGTATCGAGACCATTCAGCAGATGCCGGTGGAGATGCTGGAGACCGTGCTGGGAAAAAACGGAAGGACCATCTGGGAGAGGGCAAACGGAATTGACAACAGCCCTATCATCCCTTTTCAGGAGCGGAAGTCCATTTCAGCAGAACGCACCTTCAACCGCGACACCATAGATATCCAGAAGCTGCAGTCCACCCTTACTGCGATGACCGAAAGCCTGGCTTACCAGCTGCGACGGGGGAACAAGCTCACCTCGAGTATAAGTGTGAAGATCAGGTATTCCGATTTCAACACCTATACCAAACAGGCGCAGATCCCCTATACCAGTGCCGACCATATTCTTATCCCGAAGATCCAGGAGCTGTTCAGGCAGCTCTACAACCGCCGACTGCTGATACGGCTAATAGGAGTGAAGTTCACCAGCCTGGCGGGGGGACATTACCAGATCAACCTGTTCGACGATTCGCAGGATATGCTGAATCTGTACAATTCCATCGACAAGATCCGCAATCGGTATGGAGAACACAGCGTGATGCGCGCCTCCACTATTGGCGGTGCCAGCATTGGGAGGATCGCGAATCCCTTTAACGGCGGCCCGCCCGAGTTGCTGGCGCACAGGCATCAGTGAGTTAAGAGTTAAGAGTTAAGAGTTAAGAGTTTAATTCAGAATTCAGAATGCAGAATGGATCAATTCACACCTTAACCTTCATATCTCATATCTCACACCTCGTCCCCCGCACCCCGCACCCCGTACCCCGCCCCAACTCTTAACTCATAACTCTTAACTCTTAACTAAAAAAATGTACCTCAACTGCCACACCTACTACTCCCTTCGCTACGGAACCTTTCCGGTGGAAAGCCTATGTGGGCTGGCGAAAGAGCACGGGGTCCAGCGGATGGCACTTACAGATATCAACAACACCTCGGCCTGCCTGAACTTTATAAAAATGGCTCCTGAATATGGGGTAAAACCCGTGGTGGGCATCGACTTCAGGAATGGGGCACAGCAGCAGTATGTGGGGCTTGCCCGAAACAATGAAGGCTTCAGGCAGCTGAACCTTCATCTTTCGGAACACCTGCACCTGGGGAAGGAGTTTAAGGAAGATGCGCCTGCCCTTCCGGATTGTTATGTGGTCTACCCCCTGGAGAAGGTGATGGCAGGAAAACGAAAGGAATTCAGGGAGAACGAATTCATAGGGGTTTCGGTGGAGAGCCTGCGAAAGCTGCGGTTCTCTCCTTACCTGGAGTACAAGGACAGGCTGGTGCTGCTGCAGACAGTGAGTTTCCGAAATAAGAGAGATTATAACGCCCACCGCCTGTTGCGCTGTATTGGGAACAATACGCTGCTGAGCAAGCTTCCCGAAAGCGAACAGGGAAAGATCACCGATACCCTGAGGCCACCGGAGGTGCTGAGGGCAGAGTTCAAGGATTTCCCGCATATCCTGGAGAACACCGAGAAGCTTCTGGCTGGGTGTGAGCTGAAATTCAGTTTCGGGAGGGCCAGCCTTAATCAGAATCTGCAGGTCTTCGGAAACAGCGAAAAGGAGGACGCAGAGACTTTGAGGCAGCTGTGTTATGAGAATCTTCCGAAACGTTATCCTGAGCCTTCTGAGGAGGTCCTGGAGAGGGTGGAGAGGGAGTTGAAAGCCATTCTCGACCTTGGGTTTGCTTCTTATTTTCTAATCAACCACGATATAATAAGCTATGCGAAATCCAGAAACTATCCCTTCATTGGTCGGGGAAGTGGGGCGAATTCGGTGGTGGCTTATATCATTGGCATCACCAATGTGGACCCTATAGAGCTGGATCTCTATTTTGAACGCTTCATCAATGCCGCGCGTAATTCGCCACCCGACTTCGATATAGATTTCTCCTGGAAACATAGGGATGATGTCACCGCCTATATCTTCAGCAGATATGAACATACAGCCCTGCTTACCACCTATGTGACCTTCAAACGAAGGGCGGTGGCACGGGAGCTGGGGAAGGTGTTTGGGCTGCCCAAGGAGAATATCGATAAACTTTCTGCAGGGTATTTTAATTACAATGAGCTGGACGAGCTGGAAAAGCTGGTACTGAGCTATAGTTCCTTAATAGAGGGATTCCCAAATTATCTGAGCGTACATTCGGGAGGGATCATGATCCTGGGCAGTGCGGTACACAACTTCGCAGCCACCTTTCTTCCGCCGAAAGGTTTTGCCACGGTTCAGATAGATATGAACATCAGCGAAGAGGTGGGGATCCATAAGTTTGATATCCTCGCCCAGCGGGGCCTTTCGAAGATCACCGACGCGATAGAGATCATTAAGCAGAACCAGCCGGAGGCTTATATTGAGGATATCGATAATATTTCGGTCTTTAAGAATGACCCCGAGATCAACAAACTGCTGAGCACGGGAGACTGTATGGGCGTATTCTATGTGGAGTCGCCTGCCATGCGGGGCTTATTTCAGAAGCTGCAGACGAAGAATTATCTCGAACTGGTGGCTGCGAGTTCCATCATCAGGCCTGGGGTTTCCAACGGGGGGATGAAAGAGGAATATATAAGGCGACACCGTGACCCTGAACGAAGAAAACAGGCGCATCCTGTGCTGGCTGAGATCCTGGATGAAACCTATGGGGTGATGGTGTACCAGGAGGACGTACTGAAAGTGGCCCACTACTTCGCCGGACTCTCCCTGGAAGAATCGGATGTACTGAGGCGGGGGATGAGTGGAAAAAAGACCTCTAAAGGGCAGATCGAGAGGATCGAACAGAAGTTCAGGGACAACTGCAGGAAGAAGAACTACTCAGAAAGCCTCATTACTGAGGTCTGGGATCAGATCGCTTCTTTTGCGGGTTATGCCTTTCCTAAAGGCCACTCGGCTTCTTATGCGGTGGAAAGTTACCAGAGCCTGTACCTGAAACGTTATTTTCCGCTGGAATTCATGGTGGCTGCCATCAATAATGGGGGTGGGTTTTATGATTTGGAGACCTATATCCAGGAGATCCGTAACTGTGGTGGTACGGTGCATCCGCCCTGTGTTAACAGGAGTGACCATCCCAATGCCATCTATGGAAAAGATATTTTTCTGGGGCTGGGATATATCAAGGAGCTGGAGACCACTACTGTGCAGCGTATCCTGGAGGAAAGACAGTTTTCAGGGGATTTCAAATCCCTGGATGATTTCATAGACCGGGTGGATATTTCCATTGAGCAGCTGAGTATCCTGCTGAAGGTTGATGCCTTCAGGTTCACGGGGCTGGATAAACATCACCTTCAGTGGAAGGCGCTTTTTAAACTGAACAGCAGTAGTGGGAAATCAATGCAGGCGGTGCTGTTCAAGCCCCAGCATCGGGATTTCGACCTGCCCGAGTTTACCTACTCCCGACTGGTTGATTATTATGATCAGCTGGAAGTGCTGGGATTCTCGCTGCACAGCCATTTCGATCTGCTGAAGGAGCCTATGAGGCCTTCAGTAAAAGCAAAGGATATGGGGAAATACATTGGAAAGGAGATATGTCTCTACGGAAGCCTGATCACCGCCCGAACGGTTTCTACCGTCAACAGGAAATATATGGGTTTTGGTACTTTCTACGATGAGGATAATACGATTTTTGATACGGTACAGTTTCCTCCCGTAGCCGAAAAATACCCTTTGCGTAGCAAGGGAGTCTTCCTTTGTGTGGGGACGGTGATAGAGGAGCTGGGGTACTTATCGCTTAATATTAAATGGCTGGAGAGACTGGAGACAGCAGGGGATCCACGAAGGCAAAGGAGCTATAAGAAAGTATCCTGACAGCTGCAACAGGTCAACTGACTTCCCGTGCCTCGAGCTCCACTTCATAAGGAAAACCGAAATTAGAAACCTCTCCTCCCGAAAGCCAGCTATTCCTGTCTTCCTTCCTTAAGACTACCGGCATGCGCTTTTTATTGTTGTGAATCCTGCTCATTAGTTCATTGGCTTCGGTAGTGACGATGGAATAGGAGGGGAGAGCTTCTCCTGTCGCAGGATTTTTCCAGATGGAATAGATCCCTGCAAAAGCAAATAACTCCTGCTCCCGGGGCTTAATGAAATATTTTTGTTTTGCCTTCCCCTTCGGGTCCAGCCACTGCCATTCGTAATATCCGGTTGCAATAACCAGGCATCTGTTGTGTACGGCGTCCCGGAAGGCTGGTTTCTCTTTCAGTGTTTCAATTTTTGCGTTTAGGGTCATCTTTTTTATGTTCTCATCCTTCGCCCAGAAAGGGATGAGGCCCCAGTGGAACATATCAATTTCTCCCGGATTGTCATCTGTGATAACCGGAGTCTTCAGAAAATCGAAGGCATTGATCTCCTCCTGAGGAGTGAAAATATCGGGTTCTATAAATGTGGAATCAAAGGCAGTTTCTATTGCCTTTATTTTGGTGTTCAATTGGGTACGGAAGCACATTTGAAATGGTTTGGATCTAATTTAGGAAATTTGCGCCAATTGCAAGGCCGCTCCGATAACTACTGGGGACAGATTTCGACCAGCAGAGCCACAGTGAAATGGTACAGAAGAGCCATAGTGATATGGAGCAGCATCGAAAAAATACAACAGCGCGACCACCCTTATGGAATTTCAAATATCAGTCCAGCGATCTGTTTCTTTTTGAAAGCATAATTAAGGCAGCAGCTATTCCAGCAGTCACTGCTACGGTAGCTGCAGATTTCAGGACAAAATTCTTCCTGTTGTATTTCCATTCTGCATTCCAGCCTCTTTCTGCAAAAGTATTGGGAAAAATTCCGTGCCTTATATCATCGAGCATCCCTTCAAACACTCCGATCCTGTCTGCAAGCACAAGCGGAAGCCACCTGCCATAGCTGGATTCACTCTTTTTGAAGGCAGCCCTGCGGATCATTCCGCTAAGGCCAGAGGGTGGGACAGAGGTGCCAAAGACTGCGGGGATATTAGGGCGTTCAACCGATTTCAAAATCTCGATATTGACCGATTGCTGTTCAGGCCTGTCCCAGGTATATCCAAGTATCTCCTCATCAGTACGTTTTTTCATGGGATAAGTAGGGTCATTTTTAGGGTCGGCATCTATCCCCCATCCTTTTATATGGCTATGGTCCCCACCCCTTTCATTTCTGAATTCCTCGGGTCTGGTTTCATCTGTTGTCATAATAGTTTCTGTTTTCGTTAATTTGATGTTCCTGTATTTCCTCTCATCCTGGACTTCCTAAGAAGTGACACTGGGCGGAATAAGTACAGGTTTTATACAGTTGTCAAGTTTGGTGGACATTAAATGGTAACCCTCAGCTACCTCCTCAAGAGGAAGTCTATGAGTGATAATTTCCTTGGGATTGATTATGCCATTCTTCACGTGTTCAATCATCCTGGGAAGAAGTCTTTTCACAGAACACTGATTGGCTCTAATTGTAATGCCTTTATTTATAACATTTCCAATGGGTACCAGGGCATTTGTAGGTCCATAAACTCCGACTATGGAAACAATTCCTCCTTTTTTTACTGAATTGATCGCCCAGTGAAGGGCAGTGGTAGAACCTCCCTGAAGCAGTAGTTTCCTTCCCAGCAGGGTGTTCATCGTGTCCCCCGCAGCTTCACAGCCTACCGCGTCGATGCAAACATCGGCACCAAGGGAATCGGTTATCTTTTTAATAAATACAACTGGATCCTCGAGTTCTTTGAAATTGTACACATCACATTGTGCATATTTCTTCACGAATTCCAGCCTGAAATCCAGCTGGTCTATGACTATCACCCTCCCGGCTCCAAAGAGCCAGGAACATTTGGCAGCCATGATCCCTACAGGACCCGCCCCGAATACCACCACCGTATCCCCTGGCTGTATTCCTCCCATTTCTGCGGCCTGATATCCAGTAGGAACCACATCTGTAAGTAATACAGCATCATCGAGATCCATCCATTCGGGAATCACTGTCGGGCCTACATCGGCATAGGGAACTCTTGCATATTCTGCCTGCCCGCCATTAAATCCACCCGCGGTATGGGAATATCCGAAAACCCCTCCTACTGCTGTTGCCTGTGCGTTTGCCTCGTGACAATTTCCGTACAGTTCCTGTTTGCAGAAGGCACAACGCCCGCAGGCTATATTGAAGGGCACCATTACTTTATCGCCAACCTTTAGTTTTTCCACCGAAGATCCTATTTCTACCACCTCCCCAATAAATTCGTGGCCAAAAGTGGTGCCTACCCTGGTATCTGGCACCAGGCCGTGGTACAGGTGCAGATCAGATCCGCAGATGCAGGATCGTAACACTTTGACAATCGCGTCTTCAGGATGTTCTATTTGAGGATAAGGTCGGTCGTAATCTGCTCGGACTCTGAAGGGTCCGCGGTAATTCATTGCTAGCATAATCTTTTCTTTTTCTGGACAGCCTCAGAAGGTAAAATTCTGATTTTGCATTGGTTAAAGCTTAAAATTACTTAATGCAATTTCCACCTAAAACATTTTAACTGAACTTTATCGGGTAA
>CBFGYW010000049.1:0-8819 GCA_965653085.1 uncultured Salinimicrobium sp. | reverse complement strand
CAGGAACCGCAAATTCCACCAGTTCGACCTGGAGCGGGAGCCTGTGGGCATCCTGCTGGAGAACCTGCGGCCCACCATCATCATTTCCGCAGTGCGTGGAAATTTTGATGCCCAGGTGGCCATGCACATGGAGATCATCAGCTATATCCAGAAGAACAAGTGCAAGCTCATCTTCCTGTCCTCTTCAAATGTCTTTGACGCCTTTACGAATTACCCCTCCTATGAATACGATAAAACGCTTTCAGAAAGCGTCTACGGAAGGTTCAAGATCAAAATAGAGAATGCCCTGCTTCGGCTGCCCAACCACAAATACGTGATCGCCAGGCTGCCTATGATCTTCGGAGCTGCCTCTCCCCGAATACAGGAAATAAAACGCCAGCTGAAGGAAGGCGAGGCTATAGAGGTTTTCTCCAACGTGGTGATAAATGCCACCACCGAAGCCAAGCTGACCCAGCAGCTGCATTATATCATCAATCAGGGCCGCCAGGGCATATTCCACCTTGGCAGCAATGATCTGGTGCACCACAATGACCTGGTAGTGGATATCTGCGAGGTCCTGGGGGTAAAGGCCCCTCTTCTGAAAAATGTATACGACTCCAACTTCGACCGCTTCCTGGCCGTCCTTCCCAAAGATAACCTGTTGCCCAAAAACCTGCAGATCTCCATTCAGGAGGTGGTAAAAGGCTCCCTGGCGAGTTCGGTCTAGCTGCAGCTCAAGGTTTTGGCGATTTCTTTTTATTCATAATCAATACTGTCTGAGGAATATCCTTTTCAGATTAAAATTATTTGGAATCATTCCGGAAGGAGTGGCAGCTTTGTAAATAACGACAACATACATTCCTACGCTCTGGAAGAGCGGCACCTTAAGGAATAACAGATCGGACAACTGGTGTGGCCCCCGCCGGGGCCGGCTACGTTTGGATGGCTTTTTCTACAAAGGTGGGATCCCTCCGGGACCCTTTTTCAAGAAAAATGGGATCCCTCTCAGGACCTTTTTCGACACAATAGGGATCCCTCCGGGACCCGGACTTTCCGGCCCAAAATAATACCTGTTAGAATATTTCCTGAATATTTGTAACTTGAGAAGTCTAAACCAACTGAGTCATGAAAAAACTAAGCGAACAGGAGATTAGCGACAACCTTGAAGTACTGGTAGGATGGGAATATCGGGATGAGGCCCTGCACACTACCCTGGAATTCGAGAATTTCAAGGAATGCTTTTCGGTAATGGTGCGGATTGCCTTTGAAGCCGAGGCCCAGAACCATCACCCCGACTGGACCAATGTCTATAATGAACTTTCCATCTCCCTTTCCACCCACGAGGCCGGTGGGGTTACTGAGAAGGATCTGAAACTGGCGCATAGCATAGAGGAAATCATTGATTCGCAATAAGGAAGTCTCCATTTGAACCCCGGTTCCTGCTGCGCCCGGGAACCTTACTTTATTTTTACCTACCCTGAAGAGGCCGGATGTTTTCGCGCCTCCCCTCCTGCATTTTTTACCTACCAGCTCCCTAGCAAAGGGCTTTCTTACCCCTACTTCAGCCTTAGCTCACCCCTTTTTTAAGGGGTCAGTAAGGGGTGAGGTAGGGGTAAGCAAGGGGTGAGGAAGGGGTGAGCTCGGGGGATGGTACCCCGAAATCAGGATTTCGAGGAGGTACATTCAGGACCATTTTTTCCTGACCAGCTTTGGATTTAAAGTTCCCCGTACCTGACTGAGGTCATAACCCACCTGCCCTCCTCTATTTAATTTTACGGGAAAATAAAATCAATGGAATCACATACCTATACCGTAAACCTAAGCTGGAAGACTTCCAGAATTGGTGAAGTCTCTTCACCTGACCTTGATCAAAGCATCGCAGTGGCAACACCCCCAGAATTTCCGAAGGGAATTCCGGGCATCTGGTCGCCCGAGCACCTGTACACCGCCGCTGTGAGCAGCTGTTTTATGACCACCTTCCTGGCGATTGCTGAAAATTCCAATCTGTCGTTCGTCGGACTCACCTGCCCCGCCCAAGGAAAACTGGAAAAGGTGGAGGGAAAACTGGCGATGACTGAGGTCCTGCTGGAGCCGGTACTACTTATTCCGAATGAAGAGGATCTGGAAAAAGCTGAAAAGATCCTCTGGAAGGCTGAGAGGGCCTGTCTTATTTCAAATTCCATTACAGCCAAGGTGCATATGGAACCAAAGGTAGTAGTTGCTGAGCCTCAGGAAGCCTAGATAACAGAAAACAAGCTCTGAATATAAAAGCTCCCGGACTTAAAAGGTCCGGGAGCTTCATATTTCTATTGCAGGACCACCCGGGCCCCGGCTTTTTCCCTCCTGGGAAGTGACTTCAGGCCGAACAGGGGCCTTAAGATATTCCGGCGCCGTATAAGGAATTCGTATATCAGGAAAGTGATGATGAAAGTTCCCGTTGAGAGGAAGAGGAATTTTGTGCCAAAGCCCCATTCCAGATCTTTCACATAATATCCCAGGGAAACGGTAATGGTCTGGTGAAGTATGTAAAAGGGATACACCGCCTGGTTGGCATAGGCCAGAAAGGCATTATTTCGGTTCAGGTAATTTCCCGCGTACCCGAAAATGGCAAGGATCCAGCTGAAGCAGTTGGCAACCCGGGCAACAGGTTTGAGGTATTCTCCGCCTTCGGGATTGGTGGAGATGAGCCATATCCAGAGGCTGAAGAAAAAGATACCGGAGTTTAGAAACATTCTTCTGTTCCGGAGGACCGTAGTCCAGAAAACCTCTTTGATGGCAATGAACACGTAGCCATAGAAAAACAGCAGCAGGTAATTTGCCAGGGTAAACCAGTCGCCGATGAGGGCGTGGGTTTCGGGGAAATAGGGCTTTAGAAAAATCTGCGCCAGGAGCAGGGGAATCAGGAACCAGAGAAAACCAGCGGGCCTTTTCAGTTGCTGCTTCACCCATTGCAGGAACCTGTTGTCGGGATTTTTTCTCAGGGAGATGAAAAGCGGGATCAGGACCAGGGAGAACAACAGCAGGTAAGGCAGGAACCACAGGTGGTGCCAGCTGAAGTTCCCTTCAGGATAGACACCGATGAAGGCTTCCGCAGGCCAGAAACACCAGTATCCTCCGCTGAACTGTCCGCTGGCTAATCGTTCAAAATATACCTGCGGGGGAACCACTAAAAGGATTCCGATTGCCAGTGGAAGGAGCAGCCTTTTGATCCTTTCCCAGGCAAACTGCTTTCCTGTCCTTTTCGCCAGAGCGTAGGAAGTTCCCATTCCCGAGATGACAAAGAGTATTGGCAGTCGCCATTGATTAATGAAAAGCATGGGGTACTCCAGCCACTGGTAAAGCCGGTCGTTCTTTATATGCCAGTCCCAGGGCACGAAGAACATTCCCACGTGGTAAAAAATAAGAAGCAGGAAAACCAGTACCCGCAGCCAGTCAAGATCATATCTACGCATAACTTTGAATTTTTTGTCAAAATTATGGGCTGTCCTGCTGCTGAAAAAGTTTATGTGATGGCCTGCAGGCTTCTGTGACCAATGACAAAGCGGGTTGACGGGTTACATTTTTCGCTGACCAATGGCAAGGTCAAATGTGGAGATCATCCCTCTGGAAACGGGCGCCAACTGGGGGGAATCAAGAAGGGAAAGCTGGTAACCCTGGGCATTGCCCGCAACTTTGGAGATCTTGCGGGTGTTCACCAGGTAGGACCTGTGGGTCTTCAGGATCCACGGAAATTCCTGTAACTGGAACTCGAGCTCCTTCATCGTAAGCCGCTTCAGCTCCTTCTGTCCCCCTGAAAAATAGAATTCCAGGTAATTCCCTTCGGCTTTTGCAAAAAGGAAATCTTCCAGAGACAGGTTGAAACTATCAGATTTCACTCCGGTCTCTATCCAGACAGTTCTTTTAGGTAAAGTTGCCTGTAGAACCCGGTTTCCGGGTTCAAAGGCAGCGGCATGCTCCACGTTTTTCCGGTAAATCCTTGAAAAATTAAGGGGCACCAGGATGAATACGAGCAGCATTCCGATTAGAAAAGCATTCCTTACCTCCTCCAGCAGGTAATTCATTGACCAGTTGTGGGGATTGTCGTAAATGAGGTCCCGGATCAAAAAACTTCCGATTCCGATGGAGAGCAGGACCAGGGCCAGGGCAAACATTTCCCTGCCCACTGTCCACTGCTCTTCCTTTATTTTCAGGAGATTCAGGATCGAGAAGAACAGGAAGACTTCCAGGGAAGCGAGCACCGCATGGACCAGGCTGATCCAGAAATACCCCATCCTGTGTTCCTCGACCTCCACGTTAAAGGGCTCAAAGAAGTATATAAAGCAGAAACCTATGAAAAACACCCCCAAAACCAGTTTTACCAGATCTTTCTGCTGATAATAGTAGGGATAGGGCTGATTTAACAGGTTTACAAGTGGTCTCATAGGATTCTCATCACAAATATATCAAGATTTTCTTCTGTTTTTGGATTAATGCTTTCCGGGGACTGTAACAATTTTTTCGAAGAGCCGTCTTTAGAAAAAGTCACCTCCCAAACACCCACACATGAGATTGAATATTCATAAAGGCTGGAAAAGAGTTCTGCTCTTCCTTATCCCCTTCCTTGTCACCCTTATTCTTTTCCAGCTCCTGGGACAGATCCTCGCTAATACCCTAATTCCTTCTGAAGATCAGCCGGGCCTGAAGGATTTCCTTGTTTCCCTCACAACCTTGGCAGGCACCTCTGGGCTGCTGTGGCTTTTTCTGAAGTATATTGACCAGGAAAGCCTTGCAGTTCTGGGCCTGCGGTTTGAGGGAAGAAAACACGACTTGCTGCTGGGCACGCTCCTTGGCTTTGCCCTGGTAGGGGTGGGATTCTGGCTCCTGGTTCTTCTGAAGGAGATCTTTGTAAAGGAAGTTCGGTTTGATGCCACACTGATCGTCTTCTCTGCCCTGATGTTCATCTGCGTAGCTTTGTTTGAGGAAATTATCTTCAGGGGATATATTCTTCGGAACCTGATGTACTCCTACCACAGATACCTCGCCCTGTTCCTGTCTGCCGTCATTTTTGCTGCCATGCACAGTCTGAACCCAAACCTCAGCAACCTTAGCGTGCTCAACCTGTTCCTTGCGGGAATATTGCTGGGAATCTCCTATATCCATACCCGGAACCTCTGGTTTCCTATCGGACTGCATTTCAGTCTGAATTTCTTTCAGACCCATTTCGGATTCAATGTGAGCGGACAGGATTCCTTTTCAGTAGTGGAATCATTTCTCCTGGAGGATAACCTGATGAATGGCGGCGCCTTCGGATTGGAGGGTTCGGTAATTTTCGTCTATGCCCAGATCTTAGCCATTGTGGGTATTGAATTCTACTATTCGGCCAGGGAGGAGAAGATCCTGAAAAAGCTGGGAGAAAGCCCCAGCCCTGGAAAAAGGTAAACAGAGGTCGCTTCCCCTTCAGAATTTTCAGGAATATTTGGATATTTTAATACCTTTAACTTCCGCCAGAATCAGGGTAAAATATGTCCGAAAAAAAGATCTTCAGCCTCTCCCAGCTCACCCGTTCCATTCAGAATGTGATCCAGGAGCATTGCGATAGGCTGGTATGGATCAAGGCGGAGATCGTGAAGCTGAATTACTACAGCAAGACAGGGCACTGCTATCCTGCGCTGGTGGAAAAAAGGAATGGCAGCGTAATTGCTGAAATGCGGGGAAACATCTGGAGCTCCCATTTTGAAAGGATAAACGACAAGTTCAAGTCGGTGCTGAAGGAGGAGCTGAAGGACGATATGACGGTAGTGATCCAGGGATCTGTAAGCTTCCATCCTGTTCACGGCCTGGCCCTTAACATCATAGACATTGATCCGGAATACACGCTGGGAGAGCTGGCGCGGGAAAAGGCCGAAACCATTGAACGCCTGAAGGCCGAAAAACTGTATGATGCGAACAGGAGCCTCCCTCTGCCCGCCCTTCCGAAGACCATTGCCATAATCTCTGTAGATACGAGCAAGGGCTATCTTGATTTTCTGAACATCATTGAAAACAACCCCGGGGGATACTGCTTTCATTTACTGCTTTTTCCCGCGATTCTGCAGGGAGAAAGGGCCATTGGCAGTATACTTTATCAACTGGAGAAGATCAGGAACTTCCACGAAGTATTTGATGCCGTAGCCATTATCCGGGGAGGCGGCGGGGAAATCGGGCTAAGCAGCTTTGACAACTACAGGCTGGCCCGGGAAATTGCGACTTTCCCAATTCCTGTGCTTACAGGCATCGGCCATTCCACCAATGAGACGGTGAGCGAGCTGGTGAGTTATGAGAGTTTTATTACCCCCACCAAGATAGCGGAGTACCTGCTTCAGAAGTTCCACAATTTCGCCAATCCCCTAAGGCAGGCGGAAGAGAAGATTGCCGACAAGGTTACGGGTTTATTCAGAAATCAGAAGAATAGCCTGAAGGAAACCGCGCGCCTCTTCAGCTCCCTCACCCACAGGTCGCTGGAGCGAAGCAAATCGAAGCTCGAACAGTATGCTTTTTCTGTATTCTCTAATACCAGCAGCTTTATCCAGCTGCAGCGGCAGGAGTTCTCACAGGTGGAGGTTTCGCTGAAGAATTCTTCGCAGAACCTGCTGCGGCAGGAGGCACAGCAATTGGGGCAGATACAACGGATACTTCAAATTAGAGCAAAGGAATCCATTGAGGGGGCGACAAAAAATCTGCGATTTGCAGAAGAGAAAATGAGGATGCTCTCACCGCAGAACATCCTGAAAAGGGGCTACAGCATCACCCGCCAGAATGGAAAAACAGTGCAGGATGTGGAGCTGCTGGATAAGGACCTCCCACTGGAGACCCTGCTTTTTAACGGCAGCATCAGCAGCCGAATCATAACAACAACCAAAACTGAAGATAATGTCTGAAGAAATTACCTATACCCGGGCCTTTGAAGAGCTGCAGGAGATCGTGGCAGAGATGGAGAATTCTGAGATCACCATCGATGAGCTGGACGGGCGCATAAAGAGGGCCTCTGAGCTGCTGAAAATCTGTAAGGACAAGCTGTTCTCCACAGAGAAAAATGTGCAGCAGGTACTGGAGGAGATAAAGAACTATTCAGTGGAATAAGCCTTGGCACTTAAGGCTGCCATTGGGCTCAAAAATTGTCACCCTAAGCCTGCCAAAGGGCATTTTCGCTCATTGCGTAGGGGCTTCGACAAGTTCAGCTTGACAGTTCGTAGGTAAAACTGCACAAATTGAAAAAATACAAAGAATCACTTCAGCTTATCTGGTCGGCCCTGAAGGGAACGGAACAGGATTACACCAGCCTTGGGATCAGGAAGAGTATCATCCTGCTGGCCACCCCCATGATCCTCGAGATGCTGATGGAGTCCCTCTTTGCGGTAGTGGATATCTTCTTTGTCGGGCGCCTGGGGCCTTCTGCCCTGGCCACTGTGGGGCTTACGGAATCGGTATTGATGATCATCTATTCCATCGGGATGGGAATCAGCATGGCAGCCACCGCGATGATCTCCCGGCGGGTGGGAGAAAAAAATTATAAGGAGGCAGGCAGTGTGGCTTTCCAGCTCATCGTCACGGGCTTTGTACTCTCCCTCCTCACCGGATTTCTTGCAGCCTATTATGCCCCCGAGATCTTAAGACTGATGGGAGCCACTCCCCAAATCATTGAAGTAGGAGTGCCTTATGCCAGGATCATCTTTGCCGGAAATCTTGCCATTCTGCTACTGTTCCTGATTAACGGAGCCTTCCGCGGAGCCGGACAGCCCCACCTGGCTATGCGCACCCTCTGGATATCGAATGGGATAAATATCTTTCTTGATCCGCTGCTGATCTTCGGACTTGGAAGTTTCGAAGGCTTCGGCTTAGCAGGCGCCGCCTGGGCTACCACTATCGGAAGAATTATAGGGGTCCTCTATCAGCTATACCATCTTCTCAATGGAAAACACCTGCTGAAGATCGTCCGGGAGAACCTGGTCCTGAGCTTCAGCGTAATATTCAGGATCCTGAAAGTCTCTGCAGGCGGAATGGGACAGTTTCTGATTGAATCTGCAAGCTGGATCTTCCTTACCAGGATCATAGCTGAATTTGGGAGCAATGCTCTGGCGGGCTATACCATCGCCTTCCGAGTCATCACCTTCACCCTTTTGCCCGCCTGGGGTCTGTCCTCTGCCGCAGCAACCCTGGTGGGACAGAATCTGGGCGCTGCGAAAGTAAAAAGAGCCGAAATCGCTGTCTTCCTCACGGCTCGTTACAATGCCATTTTCCTTGGCATCGTAACCCTTCTGTTTCTGGTCTTCGGCAGCTCCATTGCCGGGATCTTTTCGATGGAACCTGCAGTTATCCAAATGGCTTCAGAAGCCCTGAAGATCATCACCCTGGGTTACATCTTCTTCGGAATTGGGATGGTCATGATCCAGGCTTTTAATGGAGCGGGAGACACACGTACGCCTGCGATGATCAATATCCTGGTGCTCTGGCTTATCGAGATCCCGCTGGCCTACTTCCTTGCCCTCATTCTCGATCTGGAGGAGACAGGTATCTTTATTGCCATTGCAGTCTGCCATTCCTTTCACGCCCTGGTAAGCTGGTGGTTGTTTAAAAAAGGCCGCTGGAAAACCGTGAGTGTGTAGTTGGTACTGCAATAAAAAGAACCGGATTCAGGAAAATAATTTCCAGAAATTCCTAATTTAGAGAATCCAATTCCCAGCGCGATGCACTTATTGAAATTACAACCACTGCCCGATTCCGAACTTTCTGAAAAAGTTAAGGAACAGTATTCGAAACTTGAAACATTGCTCCTTGAACTGGAACAGAGGCAGCTGCCTGAGGATGTAATAAAGGCAATAAAC
>CBFGYW010000048.1:0-9024 GCA_965653085.1 uncultured Salinimicrobium sp. | reverse complement strand
GTTAACTTAATTTTTTATTTTAATGAGGGAGTAAACAAATTCTGTGCCGCGTGATGTGGCCTGAAGGTTAATGTACTTTGATCCCAGCGAAAACTGATTATAAAAAAAGGCTGCAGTTGCAGCCTTTAGTTTATTCTAAAATTATTTTCCTGGTCAGTATCCCTCCTCCTATATGAACTTTTACCATATACACTCCTGAACTAAACTTTTGGACCGGCAGGCTTACCTCATGTTCCGTTGGAATATGATGATATGCATGAACCTGTTGGCCCAGGATGTTGTTCAGGTATACCTTTGACACGTCCTGAAGTCTAGGATTTCGAAGTTTAATCTCTCTTGTTCCATTTACGTACAGGATTTCGAATTCACCGGGAAGGGGGATGTCGCTGTCATCGACTAGCTGAGGTTCCTCAAAAACAATTTCATACCTGTTCTTATATTCTCCGGGTTCTAAATTTGCTGAGAATTTATTTTCAGTAATATTGAAATAGATATTATACAATTTGTCTTTTATAAAAATTTCAGTGCTTTCAGGAATGTTTTCCAAAGCTGCGACTTGAATACTGAAATTGCCTGCTTTGGCAATTTTGATACCTAAAGGCAAAACTCTAGAAGGACTGAAATCCGGAACTCCCTGAATTACAAATTTTGATTCATTGATGACCCAGAACATATCTTCGACATTATTATCCAACATAGGAGCATCGTAGCCGTAGTCTACCTGGTTGGATGTTTCTGGGATTGCCCCTACTGCTATTTGTCTCCAATATCCTTTTGGTGAATTAAAATCCAGGCGGATCAATGGTTGTTTTTGTGAATCTGATATCTGTTTTTTCTCCTGGTTTTCCTCCTGGCTATGGAAGAGGGAGAAATCTGGATCAGCTTCTGTCTTAAATTCTCTTTGCGTATTGTTGAATACCACTTTTTTTGGAGTGGTCGTACCTTCAAGCGTGGAATTAATATAAAAACCTTGTCCAACCGGAATGTATGGTCCAGGTGTTTTTCCGCTAGTTCTGTTACCGGAGTTGTCAATGCGGGGATCAACAGAGGCAGCAGGGGTTCCAGCAGTATTATTTCTTGTCGCGTAACCTCCAACGTATTCTTTTAGGATATGAGACTGGCCTCCAAAATGGTCCCAGAAATAAACAGCGCCATTTGTTGCGTTGAGATTATCTGCCAAAAACTTTTTAACACTTATGGCAGAAGGGTAAGGGTTCCCTACAAGATAATTCTGTTTAATATATATATCTTTCATCTGTATATCACCGTTGTTGGGAAAGCCTTTGAAAGTATAATTTTGAGTTTCTCCAGTGCTTACAGATGTATACCATGATCCTTTCATTGTATATCCTTCTCCGATTCTAATGGACCCTTTACTATAAATTTGTTGCCATTTACTATACATATTTGCATTTTCATTACTACCTTCAGGAGTAAAAGCAAAGATCCAATAATTGCTTATTCCTATAGGAATTCTCTTAGGAGTATCGGCAAAATAGGGCCCGTCTCCAAAATTAATATTCTGAAAGGAACCGGTTAATGTATATGGAGAATCGGTAGTCCCGTCAAACATAATGTCAGCCACCGTATATGATGTTTGCCCGAAACTTTCCGCTACAGGTGAACTCCAGTAGTTGTAATTGAAGCTGCTGGCAAAACCTTGCTGGTCTCTTTCAATCCAGCCACCACCAATTGCAAGGCTGCCATCGAGCTGTACCAGTTGTGATTCCCCGTTTAAGTCGATAACCCCGTCTAATTTCAAATAATGAGAAACATTTAATTCGTTACCAGTAGAAGTGGGAATGGTGCCTTGAATATCTAATGTGTTAGTTACTGAAATTAAGCCGAGAACGTATATATCTCTATTGTTGGATGTAATGTTATGGGAGATCTCTGCAATATTCCACTCAATCGGAGTACCATCTGCTCCTGTACTATTTGGATAATCCCAAACCAATGGCCTCAGCCATGTATCAGGATCGGCCCAAATACCGTTTTTTCCCGAAACATATGGAACAGGGGATGTGTTTTGCTGATGTGTTGTCATATTGTAAAGTCTTCCCTTAAAGTCATTTAGGGATAGGTCAGGGGTATAACCTTCTGTAGGGCCATGATCCTTGCTGACTAAATTTAAAACTGGGTCGGGAAACTCAGAAATAAGTCTGTAATAGCCCAAAAGGTTATTCCATTTCAGGTCATAAAAAGGCACCTCGTCCTGATCTAAATTATGTCCGTCCACAACTTTGTAACTACCGATTCCTTCAAGATTAGGTACAATTTCACCTTCAATCTGATCTTCAGGATTTGCACCATTTAATTTTATTCTTTGGTTCATCATGAACCGTATTTGTTTTTGGGTTAGTCCAACATTCCAGATTCGAACTTCTTCTATCCAGCCAGAAAAATAATCTTCCGGCTCACTTCCTGCTGAAGTCCATTTTGCTCCTATTGATGTTCTTTCTTGGTCAGAACTAAATTTGGCAGGAGAATCGCCAATTCTTATTCCATCCAAGTATAGGCCTTCATCTGTTCCAGAGAAGACAACCGCAATATGATACCATCTGTCATTTAAGGCTAAGCCTGAAGGCACTTTAATTTCAAATGTAGGACCTGCTATAATAGTTCCGGCTTCAGCCTCAGGTCTTATCCATGCTTCAATGGAATTAACCTCTGAAAATTTGTTCTCTATTGTAACTACATCATCTACTCCATCAAAATCCAGAGTAGTACAATCGATTAATTCAATTGTAACGGGATCAAGCACAGGAAGACATCCTGGATTGGCCAGAGCTGTACCGCGTAAACTTTCGACAAAATAATCATCAGGATAAACCGCGGAACCATCGGGGACAAGTTCGTAGGTGAAAATATAGGTGTCCAGATTCTCTGCGGTAAACCTTACACTTGGATCATTGACGGCCGATTCATGAATGCTGGCAGAATTCAATTGGGTAAACTCGAATTTGGAAGTTACCTCCCTGCCATCGAGATCGGTGACTTTCCACTGGCCTATGTAACCATCAGCGGTTGGAAACGCATTATTAGTAATATCACCTGATACTAATCCATTAATGGTAGCTCTTAATTCTATAGTATTTGTGCCGCATGTTCCTACAACTGCTTCGGTGGTAATGGAATATTTGTCATATACAAAAACCTGGACATCCTTTTCATTTTTAAGGCTGTGACAGGTATTGCCTTGGCTGTCAAGTATCAACTCTGTCTGCACCTGGAATGAGTTCCAACCAATATATTCCGGAACAAATGGAACTACCTCCTGATTTATTTCTCCAATTTGCTCTAAGTCAATTGCAGTTGTTCCAGGATCGTCGTAATACCAGATTAGTTGTGCATCCTGCGGACCATCAGGAACTTTAATATTGTCTACTGCCCATACCGCCCCGTCTCGATTTCCTTGATAATTGAATCGAATCCTCAAACTGGGATAGCCCATAAAAGCTCCCAAATCAATTGTCATTTTGTTTTTAGATCTGTCACCTGGGCCACTGTCGCCAAAAGTGGATTGATTTCCACTATTAACTGCACCAGTTGCCTCAAATAAAACAGTTTCATAGGAGGCGCCGCCATTTGTGGAAATTTCAACTCGGATATAATCTCCTGGGGTAAGATTATAGGCCTGGTCAAATGTTAAAACAGCCTCATCCAATCCATCTAAATTAAAAACAGGTGTCTCCATTGTAGATTCATTTGCACCGGAAACTATAGCAAATCCATCATTACCCGCAGTTTCCGATTTTGAATCCCATGTCTGCGATGTTAAAGGGTAATTAGGTGGATCATTAACATCAGCCGTTAGAAATTTATCTTTTGGTGTAGTTCGTAACCAATGATCTGCTCTTCCATTATCGGCTGCGGAACTGAAGTCGTTGGTCCCTCCATTGGGGTCCAGGAAGCGCCAACCATGGTTTTTTATACCCGCATCGTCGAAAGCTCCGCCCTCAATTTCACCGCCAGGTGCGGAATAACCACTCTCTGAACTCAATGTAACAGTGTCTTCAATACAAATTACCGCGGGCTCAACTTTTACTGGAGCAGGTTCAATATCAGCGGGAATCACGCTGAAAAGAGCTGCTCTTGATAACACATTTGGAGAACATACACCACTTTTTACTTCGACTGCAAATACGGTGGTCTGAACTGTTTCCGCAAGATTTAATTCTTCAATCTGGTCGGCAGATAAAAATTCACCTGTATAAATTTCACCATCTTTCATAACCGTGGACCAAGCTCCGGTCGAAGTACTAGGTCGATATTTCCAGGCAACAATTTCTCCTACCTTTCCACTGAGTATCAGATCAACGGCATAATTATCCCCCGGTTTCTCGCAGGTCAAAAATATTCTTCCGTCCTTCGTTTCGTCCTCCAGATCAAAAGCCAGTATACCACCTTCTGGAATCGGGTCCAAGGTTACTGTTTTCTCCGCATAGGCCTCCCCACAAATTCCATTTTTAACGGTGGCTCTGAATGTGGTTGTTTCTGTCAGATTAGAAAATGAACGTATACTACTTAAATCCCCGTCAGAGAAGACAATCCATTCGGAAGCACTAGATGGTTTATATTCCCATTTTGTAATTACACCAGTATTTCCTGTCAGCTCCAGAGTACCGCTTGGAGAGGCATTACAAACACTGCCAGGTCCTTCAATACTGCCCGCAACGCTGATTTCATCAACGTTAATGGTAATTTCAGTGTAATTCGCGCAACCAGATGTATTTGTGGCTGTAACTGTATAAGTTGTGGTTACAGTTGGAGTTATTGAGAGATCAGCTGCTGTGCCCACCTCTTCTCCATCAACTGTCCATCTGTAAGTGTCTCCACCTGTGGCAGTTAAAGTAATAGTAGTTCCGGAACAAATAACAGTTTCTGGGGTGCTGATTTCAGGATCGGGTAGGGGATCTATGGTTACAACAACAGGGGTTCTATCGCTTTCACAGGCATCTTCTGTAGACTGACTCACCCAATAAGTAGTGCTTCCCACAGTTCCAGAATTAGGTTTAGGAGCTTCTTCTAGCGGAGTCTCTGAATCTTCAGAGGTATACCAGTTTATTGTCGATCCGGTAGCTCCAGTTGCAGATAAGGCCGATGTTTCGGTATTGAAGCAATAATTTACCTGGGCAGCTGTCACTGGAATCTCGGGTTTATCTAAAATTGTTACGACTAATTCTGTTCTAGGACTTTCACAGGCCTCAGTTTTTTGGCTTACCCAGTAGGAAATTGTAGCTGCGGAATCAGTGTTGGGAACAGGCCCTGATTCTGAAATGAAATCGTCTCCAAACTCACTTTGATACCATCTGAATATGGCCCCTGTTTCCCCCGTAGCAGTCAAAGGTGATGCCTCATCTCCCTTACAATATTGCACTGCAGTGGTTCCAGGTGCTTCTGGAAGAGGATTAATGTTTAGGGTGAAAGTTTTCGATGTAGCTTCTGAACAGGTGAAATAGTCAGGTCCGTCAATCCTTACTGCATAAACTCCGTTGTCACCTAACCCTATATCATTTATAGTCAAAGTGCCTGTGTATTCACCGTTTTCTCCCTCGGGCGCAGATACCACTGCAAGATATTTAGAGCCATCGGGAGATAAATCTACCCCATCTTTTATCCAGGTAAAAGTCAGTGGAGCATTATTGGCATGTGCAATGAATTCGAACGTTATTTCTTCAATTTCCTTATCGCAGAAGGTCTGGTCCTCTGTAGGTTTAATAATTATGATCTCTTCATCAACATTTAATGTAACTATTTCTGAAGTTGCAGCGTCACATGTTGCTGCCCCACTTACCACCACATAATATTCACCTGCATCCACAGAGGTCGCGTTACTCAAGGACAGAATAGAGGAGGTGGCGCCCGATTTTGCAGTGAATTCCCCTCCTATAGGTTTATGGTACCATTGATAAGTGAGATTGTCACCGCTGGCAAGAACCTCAAAGGAAGCCGGATTGGAGGAACATATTCCCAGGTTTTGCGGTTGTGTTGTAATTAAAGGTTTATCGAGAATTACAATTTCAGTAGAAATTTCAGAATCCCCGCACCCTTCTAAACTCGGCAATTTATAGGTAATGGTATGTGTCCCGGGGGTACTGGTATCAGGACTGATTGTACCAGCTGCATTTATGGATAATCCAGGGGTTCCGCTGAAGGTCCCACCAGTATAATCACCTGCGGTTCCTGAGAACGTTACTTCGTAGTCGTTTACTACGTCCGAGGTACACAGAGGTGAAGTGTATGATATCGTTGCCTGTGGCTGCTGAATAATTTCAACCACAGTGGTAATAGCGGTTTCCTCACAGCCCTCTCCAGCTGGAAGTGTGTAAATAACTGTATAAGTTCCAGGGTCACTATTTCTCGCGTTTATTTCCCCAGAGTTAGGATCCAAACCGAGCAATCCTCCTGTGTCAGAGTGGAAAGTTCCGCCTTCGTAGGCTCCCGCAGTATTGGAAAAAGTTACTGCATGATAAGAATCATCAGCAGTACAGAAGGGTCCATCATAGCTGATCACAGCAGAAGGGGTTTCGGTTATTGTAACCTCCGTTGTGGCTAAAACTTCTGCGCAGCCTGCGGAAGCAGGTGTGGTATAGGTAATTGTATAGGTTCCTGGAGTACTGGTTGAAGGATTGATACTTCCTGAATCTTGATTTATAATAATACCATTAGGTGCAGAATATAATCCCCCTTCATAAGCACCCGAGCCTTCTCTTACCACTGTCTTTAAAGTGGTGTCTGCCTGGCAGAAAGAAGCTTCAGCATAGGAAATGGAGACTGTAGGTTCCTCAGTTATAGTTACCTGTGTGGTAACAGGAACCGCGCTACAACCTCCCGCAACCGGGGTAGAATACGTAACAGTGTAAACTCCAGCGGTACTTGTACTGGCAGATATTGCTCCAGTACTGGGATCAAGACTTAAGCCTTCTGGTGCGGAAAAGGTGCCCCCTGAAAATCCGTGTGTCCCAGTAAGACTTACTTCATGAGAAGTAGTGTCCGAGGTACAGAAAGGCGTGGTTCCATAAGTAATGGAAGCAGAGGGAGTTGGAGTAATAGTGACTTCAGTAGTGGGAGTAATAGCTTCACAACCTCCTGCTTCTGGGGTTGTATAAGTTATTACATAGGTGCCAGCTGTACTTGCACTGGGATCTATATTCCCGCTCTCAGGGTCGATACTCAGGCCAGTGGTGGAAGAAAAGGAACCATCAGAAAATCCATTTGTTCCGGTTATAGTAGGGGACTGGGCCGACGAAGTAGAGGCACAGAATGGTGATCCGGTATATGTAAAAGTAGTAATAGAGGGTTTAGGAGTAACAGTCACTGTGGCCTGGCTAGCTGAGGTGAAGGTAGCAGTGCAGGCGGGAGTGTCCAGATTAACAGCACTTACCAGAGAAAATGTAGAGGTAGCAGTCAGTGCCTCTGTCTCAACTGTAGCGGTACCAGAGGAACCAATATCCACTGTGCGGTCTGTACCATTGTCTTTTTTATAAGTAACTTTAATGTTCGGCGTTCCCTCAAAGGTCAAGCTGGCTTGATTGCCTGAACATATTGGAGATACGGCTGTAATAGTGGCAGTGGGAAGAGGTTTAAAATAAATGGTCATTTCATCCTTTCCAGGATTACAAGCCCCACCAGGTTTTTCTGTGGTCAAGGTGAAAGTGACAGCACCTGCTTCAAGATCGGCAGTTGATGGAGTGTACTTGTAATTAAAGGTATTTACATTCCCATTCGGTATATTCTGCACTTGATTCGTTCCAGTAGAGGTTATTCCTGTTATTTTTAGACCAGAATTTCTAGATCCAAAAGCAACGTAGCCATTTAGATTTAAGGTAGCTGTTGATGGACAAATAACCTGATCTTCGTATAAATTAGCGACAACATATTCATCTACGGCAATGCCAGAAAGGGTACTGCGACCACTATTTCCACAAATGTTAACAGCTTCCACGCTAATAGATTGGTTGGCTGTATAAGGTGCATTTGCTGTAATATTTACTTCTATTAATGATGAATTTGAATCTCCCACAATTTCCCAGCCGGTTGGAAGAATCCAGTTATACCCGGTTGCACCTGGAACAGGTGTTACCTCAAAATGAATTCCGTTTAAAGGAGGGCAAATTGAAGTGCTGCCTAAATCTGAAGTTATGGTTCCGGGAGTATCAGGTGCTCCTGTAGTAGAAGTAACTTCAAAGGTTTCAGATGACGAACTAGGTCCACAATTATTGTGGGCAATAACAGAAACATCCCCGCTTGCCGAGTTAGGAGTGACGGTAATAGAATTTGTGTTTTCCCCGCTGGTAATGATCCAACCATCAGGAATATTCCAATTATAAGAGGTGGCATAGGTAACCGCAGGAATGCTGAATACCTGTCCGGCCGAACCTGCACAAACGATTGATGGTCCTGAGATTGCTCCCGTCATTACAGGTGCAGGATCACTTACAGTCACAGTAAGGCTCCTGATCTCCCCTACGCCACAATCATTGACAGCCTTTACTGTAATATCTCCTCCTGTGGTTCCTGTAGTTGCCTCTATGGAAGTAGTCGTGCTGGTACCATCCCAACCTCCTGGAAGAGTCCAGACATAGGAAGTCGCACCATCTATGGGGTCAATGGAAAAGGTTTCAGAGGTGCCGGGACATACTGCGGTAGCTCCTGAAATGGAAGCTGCAATTCCCGGAATCCCGTCTTTTACTGTAATTTCACGGGAAAGCACTGGCCCAGTTCCGCAATCGTTTTTTTGCTGCAACGGTAATGTATCCGCCCACGCTTCCTGAAGTAACCGTAATGGAATTTGTTGTACTCGTTCCTTCCCAACCATCAGGGAGAGTCCAGATATATTCAGCTGCACCCGAAACAGGGTTGACGGAATAGGTTTGTGAAGTCGTGGGACAAACGGCAGCACTACCTGTAAAATTTGTTGGAACATCAGGGATTCTCGGTTTCAGTGAAATAGCAAGGGTTCTTGGGTCACTAGTCCCGCAATCATTTGAAGCCTTCACGGAAATATTACTGTTGCCAGTG
>CBFGYW010000047.1:0-9251 GCA_965653085.1 uncultured Salinimicrobium sp. | reverse complement strand
AGGAGCAGGATCAGATAAAAGGGAATGTTCTTTATATCGACAACTACGGAAATGTTTATCTCCACCATCTTTTCAGGAACAAATTCTGAAGCGATCAGGGAAAGGATCCCGTTGTTGGCACAGATGAAGTAGTGCCCGTCGAGTTTCAGGGCGATATGTTTATTCTCCGGAGTGAGCTCAGAATCCACCCCGATGATATGAATGCTGCCCTCGGGAAAGCTTTTGTAGGCGTTCCTGATAATGTAAGAGGCTTCTGTAATATGAAAAGGAGCTATGGCATGGGTGATATCCACGATAGTGGCCTGCAGCAGTTCGCTGTAAATTGCTCCTTTAACCGCCCCAACAAAATGATCTTTTTCACCAAAATCTGTTGTTAAAGTAATGATGGCCATGGGCAATTATTGAAATAATTTTGTAAACTTAAACCTTAAATTTAGCTAAGTTTGTATTGCAAATCTAAAGATAAAAAACTCAATTACTAAAAATTAATCGACAGCCTTTTGAACGAACTCATCATCGAACTTTCGGAAATCAACCCAAGGGATTTTTTTGGGGACCAGAACGCGAATATTGAACTACTTAAGAGATACTTTCCGAAGTTGAAGATAGTTGCCCGCGGAAATAAAATAAGGGTTTATGGTGATGAGGATCTGCTCGAGGAATTTGACAGAAGGTTCAATATGCTGATCGATCACTTCGGAAAATTCAACAAGCTGGATGAGAATTCCATTGAAAGGGTATTGACCAGTCAGACCCGTGAGGATTATGAAACCAGCAAAGAGAGTGGGGAGGTACTTCTTCACGGGGTAAGCGGAAAAATCATTAAACCTCTTACCGTGAATCAGCGTCGCCTGGTGGAGCTTACCAAGAAGAACGATATGGTCTTTGCCATTGGCCCTGCCGGAACAGGAAAAACCTATACTGGAGTAGCCCTGGCAGTTAAAGCACTGAAGGAAAAGCAGGTGAAGCGGATAATCCTTACCCGCCCGGCTGTAGAGGCAGGTGAGAACCTTGGATTCCTTCCGGGAGATCTAAAGGAAAAACTGGATCCCTATATGCAGCCTTTGTATGATGCCCTGCGCGACATGATCCCTCACGAAAAGCTTGCCACCTATATCGAAAAAGGCATTATTCAAATAGCCCCTCTTGCATTCATGAGAGGGCGCACCCTGGACCACGCCTTCGTGATTCTGGATGAGGCCCAGAATACCACCCACGCCCAAATGAAGATGTTTCTAACGCGGATGGGGAAAGATGCCAAATTCATAGTAACCGGAGACCCCGGACAGATCGACCTGCCAAGACGGGTGGTTTCTGGACTGAAGGAGGCGATCCTGGTGTTGAAGGACATCAAAGGAATCGGAATTATCCATCTGGATGACAAGGATGTTATCCGTCACCGCCTGGTGAAGGAAATCATTACAGCATATAAATCAATAGAGAACGAATAAACCCAACTCCAGACCTCACAGCCCGCTGTGGGGTTTTTATTTGAAACCAATATGAACACACTGACTGCCAGTAATTTTAAATTCCCAAACCAGAAATCTGTTTACAAAGGAAAGGTAAGAGATGTCTATACCCTCGACAACGATCTTCTGGTTATGATCGTGACCGACAGACTTTCCGCTTTTGATGTGGTAATGCCTAAAGGAATCCCTTATAAAGGGCAGATACTGAACCAGCTGGCTACCAAGATGATGAAGGCCACCGAAGATATTGTTCCCAACTGGCTTCAGGCTACTCCCGATCCCAATGTGGCAATCGGGCAGAAATGCGAACCCCTGAAGGTCGAGATGGTGATAAGAGGTTACCTCACAGGGCATGCTGCCCGTGAATACAAGGCTGGAAAACGAAAACTCTGTGGGGTACCTATGCCTGACGGGATGGAAGAAAATGAGGCTTTTACCGTTCCAATCATCACTCCAACCACAAAGGCAGATTCGGGGGAACACGATCAGGATATCTCCCGGGAGGAAATCCTCGAAAGAGGTCTGGTTTCAGAAGAAGATTACAACACCCTTGAATATTACACCCGTGAGCTATTTGCACGAGGAACAGAGCTCGCACAGAACAACGGGCTTATCCTGGTCGACACCAAATACGAGTTCGGAAAGACCAGCGACGGAAAAATTGTCCTGATCGACGAGATCCACACCCCTGATTCCTCGAGGTATTTTTATGCAAAAGGTTATCTTGAGAGGCTTTCGAACAAGGAGCCTCAAAAACAGCTGTCAAAGGAATTCGTTCGACAGTGGCTGATTGAAAATGGTTTCCAGGGAAAGGAAGGGCAGCAGATTCCAGAAATGACAGATGAATACGTGAATTCTGTTTCCGAGAGATATATCGAATTGTACGAACAGATCACCGGAGACCAGTTTATAAAGGCAGACATTTCAAATATTCAGGAACGAATCGAAACTAACGTGCTGAAGTACCTGCAGAAATAGGCTCTTATTATACGAAGCTTCCCCTTAGACTTACCAAAGCTGATGTGCCTTCTGGACCTCGGGTTTTTTTACATGGTCTTCTGCAGGATGTTTTCTCTGTAAGCATGGGCCTTCAGCTGCAGGTAAATAAGAAGATCCTATTATTTCACTTCAAGCACCAGAAGATATTCCGGCCCTCCATCAACTGGATAGCCATCAATTTTTTCAGCCTTTATGGTGACTACCTCTTGGAGATACTTAGCCAGATGTACTTTCTCGGGTTTCAGGGCAAACCTCTGTTGCTGATTAGTAATGGTGTGGGTGCCGTACTGGTAAGTGGTAATTCCCTGCTCGTGAATGGTTCCCGTTATTTCCACAGTGGTTCCCTTCGAACTGCTGCAGCTGCTTATGAAAAAGAGGGTAATGAGGCCAAAGGAAAAATTTAAAATGGTTTTCATGTTCTTAGTTATTGTTGTCTTTCCCAACGGGAGAGCTTGTTCTTCAACTGTTTTACTTCCTCCTGCAGGTCTCCTATCCGGTTTAGCAGGTGGTGGATGGCATCTAGTCCTTCCAGGTTGATATCCAGATCATGATGCAGGCGCAGCATTTTTTCGAAATCCTTCACCTGATCCTCGGGGATGACCTCTTCCTCATCAAAAATAATGATTTCAACAAGGCCGATATCCTTTAAGGAATAAATAAATGAGTTTTCGACACTATAGTAGGTACAGAGTTCGGTGATACTTATATACTTTTCAGGCTCCATGATTTCTTAGCTTTTTCAATTCCTCGAATAATTCCTTTTCCCGATTGCTCAGGTTCCGTGGAACCTGTACTTTATAAGTGATAAAAAGATCGCCGAATTGGCCTTCCTGCTTATATTTCGGAAAGCCTTTTCCCTTGAGCTTCACGCTTGTTCCGCTTTGGGTTTCAGGCTTCACCCTGAGCTTGGCTTTTCCCTGAAAAGTGTTTACGGTGATCTCGCCTCCAAGTGCTGCTGTAGAAATATCCAGGTCTTCTTCAGCATACAGATTGGCACCTTCTCTTTTAAACGGGGTGTCGTTGGTAATATTGAAGGTCAGTAACAGATCTCCTTTCGGGCCTCCATTCATCCCAGGCCCGCCATGCCCCTTGATTCTTATGGTCTGTCCATTTTCCACGCCCGCGGGGATGCTGAGCCGAATATTTTTGCCGTTTACCGTGAGCGTCCGCTTGTGTGAGTTGTATACTTCAGAAAGGTTCAGGAGCAGTTCTGCTGAATAATCCTGTCCTCTGAACTGTGTGCTTCTTCCTGAACTTCTTCCTGCAGCCCCTCCAAACATTGATTCGAAGAAATCGGAAAAGTCACCTCCCTCAAATCCTTCAAAACCTCCAGCTCCGCCTGAATAACCCCCGCCGCCGAAACCGCCGCCGCCGAAACCTCCCGAAGTCTGTTGTCCCTGGTTTCTCTGTTGTTGCCGGGCCTTTTCAAATTCCTCAGCGTGCTGCCAGTCCTTTCCGTACTGATCGTATTTCTTCCTTTTCTCAGGATCACTTAGTACTTCATTTGCCTCATTGATCTGCTGAAACTTTTTCTGTGCCGAAGTGTCATTTGGATTCAGATCAGGATGTAATTTTCTTGCCAGTTTCCTATAAGCCTTCTTTATGTCATCCTGGGAGGCATTTTTTGTAAGCCCCAGGACCTTGTAGTAGTCTATAAATTCCATGGGTTAAATCGGTTGCTGTTTTGCTGCTCTTTATAAAGGTACTCAATCTCAAAAGCCCCCATAAAAATTTTAGAGATTTTTAAGTTTTATCAGAAAACAGATGTCAAAAATTCAGTGGAAACAACCAGTTCAGAAATTACGGCTTGATCATTACAGCTCCTAATTATTTCAGCTTCACTGGCTTCCAATGTTTTGGTTATATCGGTTCTTTTCATATTTTTAGATTATGAAAAATTTACAAATCAGAACCTTCGCCGAATACAAAAAAGCCTACCAGAAAAGTGTGGAAGATCCGGAAGCTTTTTGGGAAGAAATAGCAGATACTTTCACCTGGAGAAAAAAGTGGGATAAAATTCTGGAATGGGATTTTTCCAAACCTGAGGTCAAGTGGTTTCAGGGCGGGAAACTTAATATTACCGAAAACTGTCTCGATCGCCATCTCGAAAAGCTGGGGAATAAGACCGCCATCATCTGGGAGCCCAATAATCCCGATGAGGAATCCCGGCATATTACCTATCGGCAGCTTTTTGTAAAGGTTTCCCGCTTCGCCAATGTCCTGAAAAACAATGGAATCAAAAAAGGGGATAAGGTTTGTATCTATATGCCCATGATCCCGGAACTGGCTATAGCAATGCTCGCCTGCGCCCGCATTGGTGCCGTGCATTCAATAGTGTTTGCCGGTTTTTCCAGCAAAGCAATTGCAAGCCGGATAAATGATTCTGAATGCAGGATGCTCATCACTGCCAATGAAGTGTACCGTGGCACCAAGCGTATTAATCTGAAGAGCATCTGTGATGAGGCACTGGAAGAGACCCCTTCAATAGAAACAGTACTGGTTTACAGGCGAACTGTTGAGCCTACAAATATGAAGGAAGGCCGTGATAAATTCTGGTTCGAGGAGCTTCAGAAAGCAGAAACCGAATGCCCGGCGGAAGAAATGGATGCCGAAGATATGCTGTTCATCCTCTACACTTCAGGTTCTACCGGAAAACCTAAAGGCATGGTGCATACAACTGCCGGTTATCTCGTGAGTACCACCTATACTTTCGAGAATGTCTTCCAGATGGAAAAAAATGATATTTACTGGTGTACTGCAGATATAGGCTGGATCACCGGGCATTCCTATATTATTTATGGTCCCCTGGCTGCAGGAGCTACCACCGTAATGTTCGAAGGGATCCCCAGCTACCCCGACTGCGGAAGATTCTGGGAGATATGCGACAAACTCAATGTGACTCATTTCTATACCGCGCCAACAGCAATCAGGTCTCTGGCAAAGGAACCTCTGGACTGTGTTGAAAGACACGACCTCTCCTCATTGAAGGTACTGGGGTCGGTTGGAGAGCCTATAAACGAAGAAGCCTGGCACTGGTACAATGATAATATCGGGAAAGGTAACTGCCCTATCGTGGATACCTGGTGGCAAACTGAAAATGGGGCCATTATGATCTCTCCGCTTGCAGGAATCACCCCAACCAGACCAACCTTTGCAACTCTTCCGTTACCCGGGGTGCAACCGGCATTAATGGATGAAAATGGTAAGGAACTGGACAGGACAAATGAACCTTCCGAAGGGAATCTCGCCATGAAATTCCCTTGGCCTTCTATCGCTAGAACAATTTATGGAGATCATCAAAGATATAAAGAGGTGTACTTTTCAACCTATCCGAATATGTACTTCACCGGAGACGGAGCCTATCGCGATGCTACCGGAAACTATCGCATCACCGGTAGGGTTGATGATATCGTTATTGTTTCAGGACACAACCTGGGGACTGCCACCATTGAAAATGCCATCGATGAACACGAAGGTGTGGTGGAAAGTGCAGTTGTTGGATTTCCTCACGATATTAAAGGAAATGCCCTTTATGCCTATGTCATACTTTACGATGGGATAGAAGCCACGGAGCAGCTGGAAAAGGAAATTAAAGACCTGGTGTCAAAAACAATAGGGGCCATTGCCAAGCCTGAGAAGATCCAGTTCGTAAGTGGACTGCCAAAAACAAGGAGTGGGAAAATAATGAGAAGGATCCTTCGGAAGATTGCTTCAAAAGATACTTCTAATCTCGGAGATACCTCTACCTTGCTCAATCCTGAAATAGTAGAGGAAATAATGAATAACGTTAAGTAAAGAAGTATGTCATGAAAAAAATAATAACCACAATCTGTCTTTTGGCTTTTATGGGTGCCAGTTCGCAGGTACTCGTAAATGATTACTATGAACTTGAATTCCTTCCTTTGGAGTCTCAGGAGACTAATAATTTCAAGGGTTCTCCCTTCCTGAATGAAAAGTTCCTTCCCGGAGCCATTATCATTGAAGGCAGAGATCCCATTAAAGTGATGCTGAGGTATAATGTTCTGAAAGAGGAAATGGAGATTAAAATTGATCAGGAGGAACTCGAAATCTTTAAATTGAGCAGGAATCAGAATACCGTTTATGAAATTCTTCCTTTCCAGTATGCCTTATATAGCGTAAAACACGATGGGAAAGAGATCAATGGGTATTTCGCCAGAGGTTTTCAGGGGGAGAAGTATTCCCTGTTGATAAAACCGACGGTCAAAGTAACAGAAGCCCAGAAAGCGAAGGGGTACGGTACTGATATTCCTGCAAGCATTGATATTAGCAATGAATATTTTATCCTGTTTGACGATGGACGGGTAGAGAATGTACGCCTGAAGGAAAAGGATATTAAGAAACTCTTTAATTCCGATAAGGTAAAGGAGTACTTCAAGGACAATTCCCTGAACTCTGTCGAGGATCTTAATTCCTTCCTGGAATTCATGGAAACCACGGAACTTTAAAAATCTGAAAAAGGAAGGCTACTGGCCTTCCTTTTCTTTTATAACTATTTCATAATCCTGCAACAGTTCAAGCAGCACCTCTTCACTTTGCGAGATGTAGGGCTTGGTAGTCCTTTTTCTCCGCACTTTTTCAAAATAGGGCAGGATACTTCCATTTTCATAAAGCTCCACAACCCTGGGGTGAACATATGAGCTGCGGCAAACGCTTCGGGTGTTGCCCAAGGCCTCGGCAGCAGTATCATAGGCAGCTATGATATTTGATTTAAGGTCCTTTTCATTTTCAGAATACTCCAGGTCCATCAGCTTTTCAAAAAATACCTTGGTGCCTCCCCAGGTCCTGAAATCCTTGGCCGAAAACAATTCCCCCGTCAATTCCTGAATATATCTGTTCACCATCCCACTATCTATCACTTTCTTATCCCCATTGTCATCCAGATATTTGAATACTTCCCAGCCCGGAATCTCCTCGCAGCGGTTGACCAGCTTTATGAGTTTCTTGTTTCTTACCGATATGGAGTGTTCCTTTCCTTTTTTCCCAATGAAACTGAATTTCATCTTCCCGTTGCTGATCTTTACGTGCCTGCTTCTAAGGGTTGAAAGCCCGTACGATTTGTTCTGTCGGGCATAAGTGTCATTGCCAATCCGGATGTGGGTTTCTTCCATCAGCCTTATCACCAGTGCGATTACCTTCCGCTGGGGCATTCCCCGCAGATCCAGATCTTCATCTACCTGTTTCCTGATTTTCGGAAGTATTTTCCCAAAAGCTGCCATTTTGTAGAACTTCGTCTGATTCCTTATCTCGGTCCAGCTGGGGTGGTAAATATATTGTTTGCGCTGTTTAACATCCAGCCCCGTTACCTGCAGATGGCCATTGGGAAAAGGACAGATCCTCACCTCCTCCCAGGCAGGGGGAATGACCAATTTCTGAATCCTCTCGAGGTCATCCTTCCCGGTTATGGCTTTTCCATTGACGAAATACTTGAATCCCCCGTTCTTCTTTCGGCGTTCAATGCAGAGTTGTTCCTCTGAAACATAGACGAGGTTCGCTATTTCCGCCGCCTTGTCGGGATTGTTCAGGAGAGAGTTGACTTCCTCGGAAGTAAGGACCATATATCTGCTTTTTTTATAAAGATAAATTTACCGCAGCAGATTAGGTTCTAAAGTTTTGTGAAAGAACCAAAAAAAACCCCTCCTCAAAGAGGAGGGGTGTCTACCCCGGCTGTCGGGGTGGTGGTGCTATTTATTCAAAGTAACTGAAAGTTTCCCCATCCTTGATATTCAGGACGCTCTCATAAATAAGCCTGATTACATTCTCCACATCCTCCCTGTGTACCATCTCCACGGTGGTATGCATATAGCGCAGAGGTAAGGAAATAAGAGCAGAAGCTACTCCGCCATTGCTATAGGCAAAGGCATCGGTATCTGTTCCGGTTCTGCTGGAAGAGGCAGCTCTTTGGAAAGGAATACCCTTTTCTTCAGCAGTTTCAATAAGGAGATTCCTCAACTTATTCTGGACCGCAGGGGCATAAGTGATAACCGGGCCTTTTCCAATTTTTGCGTATCCGTTGGTCTTTTTCTCGATCATGGGGGTAGTGGTATCGTGCGTCACATCGGTAACAATAGCCACATTGGGTTTAATGCGCTGGGTGATCATTTCGGCACCTTTAAGGCCGATCTCTTCCTGAACGGAATTGGTAATATACAGCCCGAAAGGAAGTTTTTTCTTATTTTCCTTCAGCAACCTGGCAACTTCAGCTATCATAAATCCACCGATCCTGTTATCGATGGCGCGACACACAAATTTATTGTCGTTCAGGATAAAGAATTCATCAGGGTAGGTGATGACGCAGCCCACGTGTACGCCCAGGGCTTCTACTTCAGCCCTCGTGTTGCAACCAACGTCGATACACAGGTTGTCCATCTTTGGAGTGTTTTCTTTCTCCTTTTCCTTGTCTCTGGTATGAATGGCAGGCCATCCGAAAACACCTTTCACGATCCCGTTTCTGGTATGTATATTCACACGTTTTGAAGCGGCGATCTGATGGTCGCTTCCCCCGTTCCTGATGACATAGATAAAACCGTCATCGGTGATATAATTCACATACCAGGAGATCTCATCGGCGTGCCCTTCGATCACCACCTTGTATTTTGCCTTCGGATTAATGACGCCGACAGCAGTACCGTAGGTATCGGTGATGAACTCGTCAACGTAAGGCTTTAGATAATCCATCCAGAGTTTCTGGCCTTCCCACTCGTAACCAGTAGGGGAGGCGTTATTGAGATATTTCTCCAAGAATTCTATTGACTTCTCGTT